>NZ_QKLB01000012.1:0-97363 GCF_003224295.1 Curtobacterium sp. MCPF17_046
AGATGTGTATAAGAGACAGGATCACCACGAGCGGCGTCATCCGGTCCTGACCCGCGGCGCGCACCCGGCGGCGCGCACCCGGCGGTGCGCGGGGCCCGACCCCGCCGCTCTGCCTCGACCCCACCTCTGCCTCGACCCCACCGTCCTGGCCCGGGCCGGCCGGGACGCCGCCCCGCGGAGCGGCGTACCGTCGACCTGGTCGTGGCGCTCGGGCCACGCGGTGAGGAGACCACGGTGCGCGTGTCGGTGTTGGGAACCGGAGCGATGGGAGCGGGTGTGGCGCAGTCGTTGCTCCGTGCGGGGCACGACGTCACGGCGTGGAACCGCACGACGGAGCGCGCGCGACCCCTCGCCGACCTCGGCGCGACCGTCGTGGCAGAGGTCATCGACGCGGTCGCCGATGCCCAGGTCGTGCTGCTGACCCTGTTCGACACCGACGCGGTGGTCGACGTCCTCGAGCGGGCCGCCGGTGATGCGCCGCAGGATGCCGTGTGGGTGCAGGCGTCGACGATCGGCGTGCCGGGCACGGAGACCGTCGTGCAGCTCGCCGCCAAGTACGGCATCACCCTCGTCGAGGCCATGATGCTCGGCACGAAGGCGCCGGCTGAGCAGGGCAAGCTGACCATACTCGTCGCGGGCCATCCCGACGCGGTGTCCGTCGTCGAGCCCGTGCTCGATGCCGTCAGTGCCAAGGTCGTCCACGCGGGCGACCGGGTCGGCCAGGGGACGGCCCTGAAGCTCGCGGCCAACGCCTGGATCGCGTCGATCACCGCGGCCACCGGGCAGTCGTTGGCGATCGCCTCGGCACTCGGCCTCGACCCGCAGCTGTTCCTCCAGGCGATCGAGGGGTCGGCGAGCGACTCCGCCTACGCCCACACGAAGGGTGCGGCGATGATCGCGCGGGAGTTCCCGGCGCAGTTCGCCCTCGACGGTCTGCGGAAGGACATCGCTCTCATCACCGAAGCGGCTCGGGATGCCGGCGTCGACACCACCCTGCTCGACGCACTCGGCCGGGTCTACGCCGAGGCCAGCGCTGCCGGGCACGGCGGGGACGACATCGCGGCGGTCGGCACCGCGTTCTGACGACCGTCAGGACCGGCGGAACACCTGCCGGAGTCGTCGGGCGACCCGGCCCACGGACTCGTCGTTCAGCGTGTTCGCGAGCGTGAAGGCCTCCTGCGCGGGATCCGCGCCGTCCCGGATGCGTCGCAGTGCGGCATCCGCCCGGGCACGCGCGTCGAGTTCGGCCGCGGGCATGTCGTCCTCGGGCTCGCGCATGCCCTCAGCGTACGGCGGGACGTGTCGCGACACGGACGTCAGTACTCGTCGTGGTCCGCGGACTCGTCGACGGCGCCCGCCATCTCGCGCAGGAAGGCCACGACCACGGCCATGTCCTCCGGGGGCAGGTGCTGCGCGACCTCGACGGCACGGGAGTCCAGGTCCCCGATGACGGCCAGGGCCCGACGCATCGAGCGACCCGTGGCGGTGAGGATGACCCCACGCCGGTCGGCCGGGTCAGCGTGCCGTTCGACGTGACCGGAACGGACGAGCCGGTCCACCAGCGCCGACGTCGACGCCGCGGTGATGCCGAGGCGCTCCGCGAGTTCCTTCGAGTTGACGGTCCGGCCGGACGTCTCGGCGTCGACGAGCACCCGCAGGGCCATCAACGCGTTCTCACCGATCCCGAGTTCCTCACGCACACGACGCTGGGCGGAGCTCTCGGCAGTGCGGTACCGACGCAGCGCGTTCAGCACGTCCACCGCGTCGACCCGGGAGTCCTCGCCGTACCAGAAACCCGGGGCTGCTGTCGTCACCTCGGAAGTCATGGGATCAATGCTAGACGGTCTAGTTAGTTTGTCTAGCGAGCGCGTCACATGTACGTCCACCGTCCAGGGAACGAAGCGAGCGACGGTCTGCAACACCCGGGACGTCATCCCGAAACACCCCGGCAACGCGCGGTCAGTAGGTTCGCCGCATGCAGGAGTCGCCGTGCTGAACCGACTCGCGCGGAGCGTCCACAGCGTCGGGGGCGCGGTCGAGCGGACGGACGTCGTCGCGCGTCTGCTGGACGTGCACCTCGCACGCCGGGACCCCGCGGCCGAGAGGGGCTCGATCGGCCGGAGCCTCCGCGGCGTCGTCGGCGCCACCGTGCCGGAGGACGTGGACCTCGGTCCGGACGCGACCCTGGAGGCCCTGGCGCTCGACCGCCACGAACCGGCCTCCATCGCCGCTGCGGTGGCGGTCGCCCGGGACGACGCGCGTCGTGCGCGTGACGTCGTCTCCACCGAGCTGTGGGACTGCCTCAACACGACGCGGTCGCGGCTGCCGCGCAAGATCGCGGGGGAGCGGGCGCACGAGTTCCTCGGCTGGGTCCGCGAACGGAGCGCCCTCGCGGTCGGGGTCGTCGACGGGGACGCCAGTCGCGACGAGGTGTGGGAGTTCTTCACCCTCGGTCGCTCGCTCACCCGGTTGACGGTGACCGCGCGGATGCTCGCGTCGGACCTCCTCGACCCGGCCTCGGCGGCGTCGTGGACGACCGCGCTGCGTGCCTGCGGTGCGGGGGAGGCGTTCCACCGCGAGCACCGGCGCGGCACGACGTCCTCGGAGGCGGCCACGTTCCTGCTCCTCGACGCGCACAGCCCGCGCTCGCTCCTCTTCCTCACCCGCCGGAGCGAGGAGTGCCTCGACGACCTCGTCGGCGTGCACCTGGCGGCCGAGGTCCGGGCGTTCGGCGATGCCCGCGCCGAGCTCGAGACCCTGACGCCGGACACCGCGGTCGACGCCGCCCGGTCCGCCGGAGCGCGGCTCGCGCTGGCCGCCGAGACGGTAACGGCGGCGCTGGACGCCCGCGTGTTCGCCGCACCCGAACCGGTCGGCTGACACCGGGCCGGACCGGGCCGGGCCAATCCGGGCCAGGGCCAGGGCCAGGGCAGGTCAGACGGCACTCGACCGGTCCGCCACCACCTCGTCGTGCTCGAGGTCCCGGCGCACGGCCGCTCGGCTCGCCCGCGTCCCGACCACCGGTGTCGACCGCGTGACGGCGAGGTGCAGACGTGCGTCGGCGTCGTACCGCAGCCGGAGGTGCTGGGACCGGACGAGCCACAGGACGGCGATGGCGAGCGCGACGAAGCCCGCGAGCGCGCCCACGACGATCGCCCACCGCGGTCCCCAGGCGTCAGCGACGGCACCGACGACGGGAGCACCGACGGGGGTGCCGCCGACGAAGATCGCCATGTAGAGCGCCATCACGCGGCCGCGCATCGCCGGGGTCGTGGTGGTCTGCACGAGGGCGTTCGCCGTGGTCATGAAGGTCAGGGCTGCGAGGCCGACGAAGGCGAGCAGGACCGCGAAGACCCAGTAGGTCGGGGCGAGAGCGGCCGCGGTGCAGGCGAGGCCGAACCCGCCGGCGGCGAGGACCAGCGTGCGCATCCGGGGCGCGTCGCGCCGTGCCGCGAGCAGCGCGCCGAGCACCGAGCCGACCGCCATCACCGAGTTGAGCAGCCCGAAGTCGCCCGCACCCCGGTGGAACTCCACCCGCGCCATCGTCGAGGTGAAGATGGGGAAGTTCACGCCGAAGGTGCCGACCACGAAGACCATGGCGAGCACGACGAGGATGTCCGGTCGGGTGCGGACGTACCGGAACCCCGCGACGAGCTGCCCCTTCCCGCGGGCGGCCCGCGGGCGGTCGGCGAGCTGCCGTGGGTCGACGAAGCGCAGGGCCACGAGCACCGCGAGGAACGACCCCGCGTTGATGACGAAGACCCACCCGGAGCCGATCGCCGCGATGAGGACGCCCGCGACCGCCGGGCCGACGAGCCGGGCGGCGTTGAACGACGCCGAGTTCAGCGCGACGGCGTTCGACACGTTCTCGCCCGTCACGACGTCGGACACGAACGCCTGTCGGACCGGGGTGTCGAACGCCGCGACGACACCGAGTGCGAGGGCGAAGCCGTACAGGGTCCACAGCGTCGCGGTGTCGGTGAGGACCATCACGGCCAGTCCGAGCCCGAGCAGTCCCATCAGGCCCTGGGTCACCATGAGCATGCGACGCCGGTCGAAACGGTCCGCGACCAACCCGGTCCAGGGCAGCAAGAGCAGTTGCGGACCGAACTGCAGCGCCATCGTGACGCCGACCGCGACGGCGTCGTCGTCGGTCAGCTGGGTGAGGACGATCCAGTCCTGGGCGGTGCGCTGCATCCAGGTGCCGATGTTCGACACGAGGGCGCCGGCGAACCAGATGCGGTAGTTGCGTCCCGAGAGGGACCGGAACACGGCGCTCACCGGGCGGCGAGCTTCCGCATGACGTCCGTGGCGGCGGCGAGGGTCCGTCGTTCCGCCGCGGTGAGGGCCGTGAGCCGGGGACTGAGCCAGTCGTCACGACGCTGCCGGGTCTCGGCGACCAGCTCGGCGCCGGCCGGGGTCGGGCAGAGCAGCACCTTGCGTCGGTCGTCCCCGTGGTCGTCCTTCGTCAGCAGGCCGCGACCGATCAGGACGTCCACGGTCTTCGTCATCGACGGGGGCGTGACGCCCTCGGCCCGGCTGAGGTCGGCGAGCGTCATCGGCCCGTCGCGGTGCAGCAGGGCGAGGGCGGAGAACTGGGCGTCGGTGACGGACGTGTCGGCTTTCTGCCCGCGGAGTGTCCGCGAGAGCCGGTTCACGGCCACGCGGACGTCGGTCGCGAGTGCGGCGTGCGGTGCGGGTCGGTGACGCGCGTTGGTCGGGAGCGGGTCGGTGGCGGTCACGGATCGTCAGCCTACCTCATTAGTTCAGCGAACGAACCAGTTGGGCCGCCTCACCCCGCTGTCTCTGACCGCCAGGCGTACGATGGGCATCTGGACAACAGGTGTTGCCCAGATGAGACGGGCCGGAAGGCACCAGGAGGAGCAGGACGCATGAACGGGTTCGAGGGCAAGGCCGCCATCGTCACCGGAGGTGGCAGCGGGATCGGCGAGTCGATCGCGAAGGAGCTCGCGGCAGCGGGTGCCTCCGTCGTCGTGACGGACATCAAGCAGGAGGCGGCCGAGCGCGTCGTCGCCGAGATCGAGCAGGCCGGTGGCACCGCCGCCGCCGTCGCCGCGAACTCGGCCCTCGCCGCCGACAACGAACGTGCCGTGCAGTTCGCCGTCGACACCTACGGCGCACTGCACCTCGCCGTGAACAACGCCGGCATCGGTGCCGCCCCGCAGCCCATCGGCGAGTACGACGTCGAGGCGTGGGACCGCGTCCGAGCCGTCGACCTGGACGGGGTGTTCTACGGCCTCCGCTACGAGATCCCCGCGATCCTCGAGTCGGGCGGCGGCGCCGTCGTCAACATGTCGTCGGTCCTCGGCTCGGTCGGCATCGCGAACAACGCGGCCTACGTGGCGTCGAAGCACGCACTCGTCGGGCTCACGAAGGTCGCGGCGCTCGAGTACACCGCGAAGGGCGTCCGCACCAACGCCGTCGGCCCGGGCTTCATCGACACCCCGCTGGTCCGGTCCTCGCTGAGCGCCGACGAGCTCGCCGGCCTCGAGTCCCTGCACGCCGCCGGACGGCTCGGCACCGACTCCGAGGTCGCCGCGCTCGTCCTCTTCCTGCTGAGCGACCAGGCGTCGTTCATCAGCGGCAGCTACCACCTGGTCGACGGCGGCTACTCCGCGCACTGACCGTCCGTGTGCTGAGTTTCCGAGCGCCGACCCGCCGTGCGCCGGCTCTCCGCCGGCAGCACCGGACGGGAGGCCCGACCGCCGTGAGCAGATCTGCTCACCGCGGCCGGGCCTCCCGTCCGTCAGCGGGTCTGCGTGAGGATCGCGTCGTGTGCGAGCAGTGCGTGCACGCCCCACGTCCGGTTGGCGATCTGCGTGATGCGCATGCTCACCGCGACGCTCGCCATCGCGAGCGCCTCGGCGCGGCCGATGCCGTGCTCCGCCGCGATCCAGTCGATCATCCGGTCGAGGGCCGTCGTCGTCGCCGCGTTGAGGTCCGCGTCGAAGCCGAACGTGATGCGCCCGGCCGGGGTGTCGGCGTGGATGCCCGCGACCGGCGCCGTGTCGAGCAGGGACAGCGTCATCGTCGTCGTCATGCCGCACTCGACGGCCGTGCCGGAGACCTCGCCGTCGCCCTGGGCGGCGTGCCCGTCCCCGACCGTCAGCAGCGCGTCGGGCACCGTCACCGGCAGGTACAGCGTGGCGCCGGCGACGAGCTCGCGGCAGTCGATGTTCCCGCCACCGACGGCCCGGGGCGGGGTGGTCACATGCTCGCCAGTGGCCTCCGGCGGGACGCCGACGACGCCGAGGAACGGGGCTGTCCGGACGCCGAGTCCGAGCTGGTTGGAGGCGGTCCCCGCCGACGCGTCGATGTCCCAGAGGAGCGGCCCTCGCGTCGACGGGTCGGCGAGCCCGAGCGCTCGGTTCAGCGGGGTGTCCACCCCACCGGAACCGGTGTAGCCCCAGTCGTCCGGGACGAGGTCGTCGAACCGGACCGCCAGCACCTGCCCGGGACGGGCGCCCGCGACCGCGATCGGCCCGAGCAGGCAGTGGCCTCGTCGCGGACTGATGAGGGTCGGCACGTCGACGCCCGGTGCCGGCAGACGCTCGGTGTAGCCGGCGGCGTCGAGCGTGTGGACGGTGACGGTGTCGCCGGGCTCGACCGTCAGCACGGGCCGGCGTTCGGCGGTGAACACGTCGACGGCGGTGTCCGCGGTGGTCGCGATGCGGTGGTGGGTCACTCGGCGATCCTGCCAGGCCGCACCTGGCGGCGCCGTGGGGCGGGCCTCCCGGCCGGGCGCGGGACGTGGGCCGCGGGCGGGGTGGGCGTGCCTGCGAGGCGGGTCTGCCTGCCCAGCCTGTGAGACGGGCCTGCCTGGGAGACGGGCCCGTCTCCGGGTGACGCCGCACGACGGACGAGACGCCGCCGGAACCGGCGGCGTCTCGGGTGCGAGGTGGTGTCTCGAGCAGACGGTGGCGTCTCGAACGGTCAGTGGAACTGGGGGATCGTCAGCCAGATCCCGTACAGGACGGCTGCGCCGCAGAGCGCGAAGCAGACGCCGGCACCGAGGGACGCCATGCGCGGTGTCGAGCCCGAGCGCGGGGTCTCCTCGGCGTACTGGGTGCGCTCGCCGCCGACGTCGGCGGGTTGACCGGTGCCGAGCAGGCGCAGGCCGAGCGTGTAGAGCAGCACGACGCCGACGGCGGCCACGAAGCCCACCCCCGCGACGGTGCCGATCGCTCCGAAGTCGATGTCCATCTGGTCCTCCCTCAGTTCCCGGCGGCCACGGACTCGCGCTCCGGGGCGCCCTCGCGCACGTCGTCCGCACCGATCGGCTTGCGGCGGGCGAGGACGGCGAACGTGAGCCCGCCGACCAGGGCCAGCACCGCCACGACGACCAGCCCGATGGTGGAGCTCGACGCGATCCACGTCGCCAGACCGCCCACCACCGCGGCGGACGGCAGCGTGATCACCCAGGCCACGACGATCTTGCCGACGACACCCCAGTGCACGTCGGCCAGCTTCTTGCCGAGGCCCGAACCGATGACCGAGCCGCTCGTGACGTGCGTCGTCGAGAGGGCGAAGCCGAGGTGCGAGGACACGAGGATCGTCGCGGCCGAGCTGGTCTCCGCCGCGAACCCCTGCGGGGACTGCACGTCCGAGATCCGCTTGCCGACGGTCTTCATGATCCGCCAGCCGCCCATGTACGTGCCGAGGGCGATCGCGAGCCCGCAGGCCAGGACCACCCAGAGCTCCGGGGCGGTCCCCGCGCCCTGGTAGCCCGCCGCGATGAGGGTCAGGGTGATGACGCCCATGGTCTTCTGCGCGTCGTTCGTCCCGTGGGCGAGCGACACCAGGGAGGCGGACACCGTCTGGCCGTGCCGGAACCCGGTGGCGGCGCCGTGCGTGGTCGCGTTCTTCGTGATCGTGTAGGCCAGGTAGGTCGCGACGAGGGCGATCACCCCGGCGATGACCGGGGAGAGCAGCGCCGGGAGCACGACCTTGGAGACGACCGTGGCCCAGTCGACCGAGTCCAGCCCGGCACCGATCACCGACGCCCCGATGAGCCCGCCGAACAGGGCGTGGGTGGACGACGACGGCAGGCCCGAGTACCACGTGGCGAGGTTCAGAGCACGGCGCCGACGAGCCCCGCGAAGACCATCGTCGGGGTGATGTGGATGCCGTCCTCTCCTTCGCGGATGAGGCCCTGTGACACGGTCTTCGCCACCTCGGTGGAGAGGAACGCACCGACGAGGTTCAGCACGGCGGAGATGAGGACGGCGGTGCGGGGCTTGAGGGCACCCGTGGCCACCGAGGTGGCCATGGCGTTCGCGGTGTCGTGGAACCCGTTCGTGAAGTCGAACACGAGGGCCACCACGATCACCAGCACGACGGTGACGAGGACGTCCATGCGCGGAACGCTAGGCCGGTACCCGAAGGTGCGCGTGAACGACGGATGAACAGGTGCGACGTCTGCCAGGATGACGCCGTGCCCACCTTCTCCGCTGCCCGAGGTGACTCCTCGTTCACCGACGCACACGGCGTCGAGATCGTCTACTCGACCTGGCGTGCGGGCAGGGCGAAGGGCATCGTGCAGATCGCGCACGGCGTCGGGGAGCACGCGCTGCGCTACGAGCCGCTCGCCCAGGACCTCGTGCGCGCCGGCTGGACCGTGCACGCGACCGACCACCGCGGCCACGGCCGGACCGGTCTCGGACAGTGGGACGGCGACCACGGGAAGCTCGGACGCCTGGGCCCGGGTGGACTGCGGGCGGCGATCGCGGCGGTCGAGCAGATGACGACCGTGGCGATGGACGGCGACCCCGGGCTGCCCGTCGTGCTGCTCGGACACTCGTGGGGGTCGCTCATGGCCCAGCGGATCGTGAACACCTCGTCGGAGCGGTACGCGGGCGTCGTGCTGTCGGCGACCGCGCTCCGGTTGCCCGGGTTCATGAACGGCGGGGACCTCAACCGGCGGCACGCGGCGTCCGGTCCGACGAAGCACGAGTGGCTCACCCGGGACCGGGCGGTCATCGATGCCGTCGGGGTCGACCCGCTCGCGGTCGAGGCCGACGTGCTCGGGTTGTTCGGGCTGCCGGACACCCTCCGGCTGCTCGGGGTCCCGCGCCGGGCGATCCCGCACGACCTGCCGATGCTGCTGCAGGTCGGCTCCGAGGACTCGCTCGGCGGGCCCCGGTCCGTCGAGCTGCTCGCGCGGGCGTACCGGCGGCGTGGTCAGCTCTCCGACGTCACGGTGCGCGTGTACGAGGGGGCGCGGCACGAGGTCTACAACGAGACGAACCGTGACGAGGTGGTCGCGGACCTCGTCGCGTGGCTCGACCGGGCAGTCGACCGCAGCTGACCGGCGAGGCCGACGTTCCGGTCGGAGGATGCCGTGTCAGCTGGCGGTGCCGCCGTGCTCCGTGGACACGGCCGCGTCCACATCCGCCGACCGTGCCGCCACGCGTGCCAGGAACCGGCGCACCGACCCGTGGAACAGGTCCGGGTCCCGGTTCATCTCCGACCCGTGCGGGCAGGACGCGACCTCCACCAGGGTCGCCGCCGGTCCCGCCGCCGCGACGAAGCGCCGCGAGGCGTCGATCGGCACGTCCCGGTCGCCGACGCTGTGGACCACGAGCAGCGGGACCCCGACCGGCGGCCGCGGTCGCATCCGTCCGAGGGGGATCGGCGTCCGCATGCCGGCGAGCCGGGAGAGTCCTGGGACCGTGAGCGCACCGGCGCCGAGCACGCCGAGGAACCCCGGGAAGCCGGCCTTCACCGCGCCCCACCGGAGCGCGGTGAACCAGTCGAGGGCCGGACACACCAGGACCATCGCGCCCACGCGGTCCCGGAGTGCGGAGTCGCTCGCCGCGTGCATCGCGATCGTCGCCCCCATCGACCACCCGACGAGGACGAGCCGCTCCGCACCGTGGTCGACGGCGTACCGCATCGCGGCGTCGAGGTCGTGCCACTCGTCGGAGCCGAACGTCGCCGGCAGTCCACGGTCGTCCTCGACGTCGCCGCGGTACCCGATCACGAGCGAGGTCATGCCGGCGTCGAGGGTGTCGGGGACGCCACGGAGGACGGCGGTCCGGCTGGAGTGGATGCCGTGCACGTGGATCGCCCACGTCGTCGCCTCGCGCACGGGGAAGAGCCAGGCCGGTCGGTCCGAGCCGTCCGCCGTGATCATGACCTGGGCGGAGTCGGGCGACACGGCTGTCGGCTGGTCGAGGAGGTACCCCGTCCAGAGCAGCTCGTCACCCCGGGCCGGCAGCGTCGCGGGGGCATCGAGCACCGCGCGGCACACCCGCTCGCCGTCGTCGGTGCGGACGTCACCGAGCAGGACGCTGTGCTCGTGGTCCCCGAAGTACACCCGGTACACGCCCGGGCACCGGGTCTGCTCGTCGGCCGGCACGGTGACGCCCGCGGGACCCACGTCGAGGACGGTCACGGTCCGCTTCGGACGCGGATGGACGGCCTTGCGGGCGACCACGACACCCGCTGCGGTCGATGCTGCGAGCCCCACGGCGGCCGCTCCCGCCACAGCACGGACCACGACGCCGGTCATGCCCATGCGCGGACCCCGCCGCCACGTCCAACGCCCGGTCCGACGTCGTGCTGTCCGGCGCTGCCCTGGCTGCCGCTGCCTTGGCTGCCGCTGTCCTGTCTGACCACACGACGACCCTATTCGGGAACCAGCGACCGACCCGCGACTTGTGGACGAACACACCCACCGACGGAGAAGGCCCCGGCCTGTTGGGGGGAACAGACCGGGGCCGGACCACTCGACCCATTGGGGGGAACGGATCGAGTGGCGACGCCCGAGGCTCGAGGGGGGTCGCACCCCAGGCGTGGTGACGACGCTACGCCCGCACACGCACAGCGGCAACTCGGTTCGTTTTCAGGTGATCGGGCCGCACTGCGGGCGACGGACGCCGTTCCCGGCCACCGGACGGGAGGCCCGCTGCGGGGCCGCCACGGGCCTCCCGGAATAGGGTGGCGACATGCACGGTGAGTACAAGGTCCCCGGAGGCAAGCTCGTCGTCGTCGACCTGGAGGTCGTCGACGGCAAGATCGACCAGTTCCGCCTGGCCGGTGACTTCTTCCTGGAACCGGACGACGCGCTCCCGCTCATCGACCAGGCGGTGGACGGCCTCCGTGCCGACACCGACGCGGCCGGCATCGCCGCCGCAGTCCGCCACGCGCTGCCGGAGGACGCAGTCCTGCTCGGCTTCACGCCCGAGTCCGTCGGGGTCGCGGTACGGCGGGCGCTCTCGCGCGCCTCCTCGTGGCGGGACTACGAGTGGCAGGTCGTCCACGAGGGGCCGATCAGCCCGAACGAGCACCTCGCGCTCGACCAGGTCCTCACCGAGGAGGTCGGGGCCGGACGCCGCGGGCCGACGCTGCGCATCTGGGAGTGGGACCAGCCCGCGGTCGTCATCGGGTCGTTCCAGTCGCTCAAGAACGAGGTCGACCCGGCCGGCGCCGAGAAGTACGGCGTGCAGGTCGTGCGGCGGATCTCGGGCGGCGGCGCGATGTTCATGGACGCCGGCGCGATCATCTCGTACTCGCTGTACGTCCCGACCGACCTCGTGCAGGGCATGACGTTCGCCGACTCCTACGCGTACCTGGACGAGTGGGTGATCGAGGCGCTGAAGTCCCTGGGCATCGAGGCGTACTACCAGCCGCTCAACGACATCACCTCGACCAAGGGGAAGATCGGCGGGGCCGCACAGAAGCGCCTCGGCACCGGGTCGCTCCTCCACCACGCCACCATGAGCTACGACATGGACGGCGAGAAGATGGTGGAGGTCCTCCGCATCGGCCGCGAGAAGATGAGCGACAAGGGGACGACGAGCGCCGCGAAGCGGGTCGACCCGCTGCGCTCGCAGACCGGTCTCACCCGCGCCGAGATCATCGACCGGCTCATCGGCACGTTCACGAAGCTCTACGGCGCGACCGAGGGGCACGTCACCGACGCCGAGCGGCAGCGGGCGCAGGAGCTCGTCGAGACGAAGTTCTCGACGCGGGAGTGGCTCGAGCGCGTGCCCTGAGCGCCGACTCCCGGGGTCCGGCCGTCGCCGTCGGTGCGGATCGCGAGGATCAGCCGCGCGGCGGATGTCCTCCGTCGATCGGCCACGTAGCGTCACTCCCGTGAACTGGTTGATCTTCCTGGGGGCGGTGGCCGTCGCGGCCGTCGTGATGTGGATCGCCGACCGTCTGGGCTGGATCGACCTGTCGAACAAGGCCACGCGCGGGGGCGGATCCGGCGGTGCGGTCGGGATGCTGGACGAGGTGTTCGCCCCGACGCGGCACGAGACGCAGACCGAGTACGAACGGCAGGCGCGGTTGCCGCGGGAGGCGCCGACGCCGTCCCGTCACGACCACGACCTGCTGAGCGGGTCGGTGCTCATCCGGGTGCCCGCCGTCGGGGCACACTCGGCCGGTGCGCACCGGGCCGGTACGCACGACCGCCAGTACTGACGGGAACGCGTCAGCGAGCCGTGAGCTCCTGGTAGTCCGGGTGCCGCTCGACCCAGGCCGCGACGTAGCTGCACTGGGCGACGACGCGTCGGTCGGAGTTCGCGCGGACGTCGTCGAGTGCGTGCTGGACGAGCATGGACGCGTGGCCGCCGCCGCGGTGTTCGGGGTCGACCTCGGTGTGCACGAAGCGGATCTCGTCGCCGTCGACCTCGTAGGCCGCCAGCCCGATCACCTCGCCGTCCTCGACGAGGGAGTACTGGTTCTTGTCGGAGTCGTTGCGCACGTCGAGACTCATCGTCCGGACGTTACCCCGGTCGGCCCGGAGCGGGCACGGAGTCGTTCCGGTGCGGGCGCGGAACGTGACGAGGGCGGGTGCGCGCGACGGTGTCCCGTCGCACGGACCCGCCCTCGCCCGGGGCTACTCGGCGCAGCTACTCGGCGCTGTGGCGACCGTGCGGGTGGTCGTCGTGGCCCGACGGGGGGACCGGGGCCGTGCCGGCAGCGTGGGCGCCGTGCTGCGTCCGGATCGCGCCGGTCAGCGTCGGAGGCTCGTCCACCGGGGTCGACGCCGCGTGCGCTCCGTGCGTCGTCGCCGCCGGCAGGACGTCGGGGGAGGTGGGCACGACCGCCGTCGAGCCGGTGTCGGGGGAGACGAGCGAACCCGACCCCGCGGCGGCCTGCTGCGCGTCGACGGTCAGGCGGTCGTCGTCGGCGCTCTTCCGTGCGGCGTCGGCCTGCTCCTGCAGGGCCGAGGTCTTCCGGAGCGGCGGCACGCGGAAGAACCACGTGAGGACGAACGCCACGAGGACGACGGCCAGACCCACCCAGTAGACGGTCACGGCGGAGTCGCTGAACCCGACCAGGAACGGACGGCTCAGTCGCGGGTCGGCGCCGTTGAGGAAGGACGTGTCGTTGGTGGACGACGTGGTCGACGACGTCCCGCCCTTCCCGTCGCGAAGCTGGTCGACGAGCTCCGGCGCCACCGCGTCGACGACGTCACGACGCTGGTCGGCGTCGGAGTAGTCGACCTGCAGCGTGCCGTCGACGACCTCGGCGTTCGCCTTCGCGGCGGCGGCCCGCAGTGCCTGCTGCTCGGCGGCACCCTTCGCGTCGTCGACCTGTTGGGCGATGACCGTGTCGGCGGCCGCGGCGGGGACACGTCCGGCGGCGACCTGCTGCTGGACGGCCGCGGTGACCCGCTCGGTGACGGCCTGGTCCGCCGCGCGCTTGGCCTGTACGGCGCCCTGGTCGAGACCGTCCTGCACGTTCCGCTTGACCGGCGTGACGATCGGGTCCCAGATCTGGTCCATCACGCCCGCGTTCTGCTCGGCGTTCGCCACCGCGGGGTTCAGCGCCGCGTTGAGGGCGCTCTTGAGGTCGGACTCGTTCTGGAGCGCCCCGGAGATGTTGGTCGGCATCAGGCTGAACAGCACCGAGAGCAGCACGGCGGTGCCCATCGTGCCGCCGATCTGTCGGAAGAACGTCGCGGCGCTGGTGGCGACACCGATGTCCCGCGGGCTCACCGAGTTCTGCGCCGCGAGGGTCAGCGTCTGCATGAGCTGTCCGAGCCCGAGGCCGATGAGGAACATCCCGGTCATGAGGAACCACAGCGGACGGTCCGCGGTCAGGAACGTCAGGACCGTGTAGCCGACGGCGGTGAAGGCCGTGCCGGTGACCGGGAAGATGCGGTACTTGCCGGTGCGCGAGACGATCTGTCCCGATGCGATCGAGGAGATCATCAGGCCGAGGACCATGGGCAGCATCGCGAAGCCGGACTCGGTCGGGGTGACCCCCTTGACGATCTGCAGGTACAGCGGGATCGTCAGCATCGCGCCGAACATGCCGAAGCCGATGAGCACGGACAGGACGGCTGCCATCGAGAACACGTGCGAGCCGAAGAGCTTCAGCGGCAGGATCGCGTCGTCCCCCATCGCACGCTCGACGATGACGAATGCGATGAGCCCGAGTGCGCCGATGCCGTAGCAGGCGAAGGCGCCGGGGGAGTCCCAGCCCCAGTCGCGGCCCTGTTCGGCGATGAGCAGCAGCGGCACGAGGGTGACGATGACGAGGCTGGCACCCCACCAGTCGATGCGCGGCTTCCGGCGCTCGCCGAAGGCCGGCAGGTGCAGGAACGTCAAGACCATGAACAGCGCGATGACGCCGATCGGGACGTTGATGAGGAACACCCACCGCCACCCGGTGACGAACAGCAGGTCGTCGGCGCCGGCGAAGACACCGCCGACCAGTGGCCCGATGACGGAGGAGATGCCGAACACGGCGAGGAAGTAGCCCTGGTACTTGGCGCGTTCACGCGGCGCGAGCATGTCGCCCATGATCGCCAGCGGCAGCGACATCAGGCCACCGGCGCCGAGGCCCTGCAGCGCACGGAAGCCGGCGAGCATGAGCATGGACGTCGAGAACGAGGCCGCGAGCGAGCCGATGATGAAGATGCCGATGGCCGTGATGAACAGCGGTCGCCGACCGAACAGGTCGGAGAGCTTGCCGTAGATCGGCGTCGTGATCGTCGAGGCGATCAGGTACCCGGTCGTCACCCACGCCTGCTGGTCGAGCCCGTGCAGGTCGTCGCCGATGGTGCGGATGGCCGTGCCGACGATCGTCTGGTCGAGGGCGCCGAGGAACATGCCGGCCATGAGGCCGTAGATCACCAGGAGGATCTGGCGGTGGTTCATCACGGCGTTCGACGCCGTGGTGGGGGCCGCGGGTGCGGTCGCGGTCTGTGTCATGTGCGGGACTCCCGAGGACTTTGCGCTGCCTGCAAAGTTACAACCGCCGCACGGACGGCGTGCTCCGGCGGGGCGTTCCTGTGGGGATCGGCAGCCGTCCACAGCCCGACGTGCGGCTGGACTGGAGGCCCGCATCGCGGTCGTCGAGGGCCCGCATCAGGGGCCCGGCGCGCACGGCAGTGGTCAGCCGTGCACGGAACGGCGGCCGGTGTCAGGCCCCCAGCGCGGCGTCGACGATCTCCTTGGCCTCGCGCTGCACCTGCTCGAGGTGTTCCTGCCCGACGAAGCTCTCGGCGTAGATCTTGTAGACGTCCTCGGTGCCCGACGGGCGGGCGGCGAACCACGCCTTGTCGGTGACGACCTTCACGCCGCCGACGGCCGCGTCGTTGCCCGGTGCCTTCGACAGCTTGGCGGTGATCGGATCGCCGGCCAGGGTCTCGGCCTGGATGGCGTCGCCGTCGAGCTTGCCGAGGCGCGCCTTCTGCTCCTTGGAGGCGGCGGCGTCGACCCGCTGGTAGACCGGGGCGCCGAACCGTTCGGTCAGCTCGGCGTACAGCTGCGACGGCGTCTTGCCCGTCACGGCGACGATCTCGGACGCCAGGAGCGCCAGGATGATGCCGTCCTTGTCCGTCGTCCACGCGGTGCCGTCCTTGCGGAGGAACGAGGCCCCGGCGGACTCCTCACCGCCGAAGGCCACCGAGCCGTCGATCAGGCCGGGGACGAACCACTTGAACCCGACCGGGACCTCCCACAGGCGACGGCCGAGGGACTCCGCGACGCGGTCGATGATGCTCGACGACACCAGGGTCTTGCCGATGGCCGCGTCCTCGCGCCACTGCGGGCGGTGCGCGTACAGGTACTCGATCGCGACGGCGAGGTAGTGGTTCGGGTTCATCAGCCCGCCGTCCGGCGTGACGATGCCGTGCCGGTCGGAGTCGGCGTCGTTGCCGGTCAGGACGTCGAAGTCGTCCTTCCGCGCGACCACGGAGGCCATGGCGGAGGGGCTCGACGGGTCCATCCGGATCTTCCCGTCCCAGTCGAGCGTCATGAACGACCAGGTCGGGTCGACGTCCGGGTTCACGACGGTGAGGTCGAGTCCGTAGTGGTCGCGGATGAGGTTCCAGTACGGCAGCGACGCGCCACCGAGCGGGTCGGCACCGATCTTCACCCCGGCGCGCTTGATCGCGTCGATGTCGATGATGTTCCCGAGGTCCGCGACGTAGTTGTGCAGGAAGTCGTAGCCGTCGTGGGTGGCGTGCTCGGCGCGCTGCACCTCGGCGTTGCCGCCGGCGATGATCGCGTTCGCCCGGTCCGCGATCCACGTCGTCGCGTCGCTGTCGGCCGGGCCGCCGTGCGGCGGGTTGTACTTGAAGCCGCCGTCACGCGGCGGGTTGTGGCTCGGCGTGATGACGATGCCGTCGGCGGTGTCGTCGTGGCCGGCCGTGTTGTAGGCGATGATCGCGTGGCTCAGCGCGGGTGTCGGCACGTAGCCGTTGTCGGCGTCGGCGAGGACGTGCACGCCGTTCGCGGCGAGGACCTCGAGCGCGGTCCGCTCGGCCGGGCCGGAGAGCGCGTGCGTGTCACGGCCGATGAAGAGCGGGCCGTCGGTGCCCTGCGCGGTGCGGTACTCGACGATCGCCTGCGTGATGGCGGCGATGTGCGTGTCGTTGAACGCTGTGTCGAGCGACGAGCCCCGGTGGCCGGAGGTGCCGAAGACGACCTTCTGCTCGGGGTTCGTGACGTCCGGGACCCGGTCGTAGTACGCGGCGATGAGGGCGTCGAGGTCCACGAGGTCGTCTGCGGTCGCTGGGGTGCCGGCACGGTCGTTCATGTGCCCATCCTGGCATCCGACGGGTGGACGCGTTCAGGGTCACCGCTGGACGAGCAGGACGGCCGCCTGCCGGACGAGGAGCGAGCGGCCGCCTTCCCGGACGAAGGGGGGCGTCAGGGAGTGCGACCGCTCGCGGTCTGGGGGAGTGGTGCGGGTCAGGCGGTGCGGAACGACCCCGTGGCCGTCCGGACCGAGCCGGTGACGGTGCGGGTGCTCGCGGTGACCGTGCTCGGTCGACGGGACTGCGTGTCCACGAAGCGGCCGAGGCGGCCCACGGCGACCCCGGTGTAGCTCCCGATCGTGTCGGTCCGGGCGTCCGCGGACGAGGTGTACGTACCGTGCTCGTCGCGCTGCCGGAGCCCGCTCACGAAGGTCCCGCCGAGGGGGAAGGTGTTCATGGTGGTCTCCTCGCTGTCGTGCCGAGGTGCCACGTCCGTCGAGTCGACGTCCGCGACGCCGTCGACTGCTGCGACCACTCTACGTCCTTCTCTTGCATGATGCAAAAGAAGGACGGCTCAGGCGACGAGCTCGCAGAAGTGCCGACCGCCGTCCGTCCAACTCTGACGGGCGGTGAGCCCCGCGGCGGCGGCGTGTGCACGGAGTGCTGGCAGGCCGACCTCGGCCCACGGGAAGGCCGAGCTGGCGTGGCCGTCCGCGTCCGTCACCGTGGCCGTGTAGGTGCGGTCGGCGTCGGCGTCGCGGTTCGTCTCGACCACCACGCGGCCGCCCGTCCGGACGATCTGCGCGGCGCGGGACAGGAGCGCGACCGGGTCGCCGCCGATGCCGATGTTCCCGTCGATGATGAGCGCGGTGTCCCACCGGCCCTCGTCCGGCACCGGGTCGAAGACCGATCCCTGGACCGCGCGACCGCCGGAGCGCTGCGCGATCGCCACCGCCTCCGCCGAGACGTCCACACCGAGCGCGGGCAGGCCCATCCGGAGTGCGGCGACGAGCATCCGGCCCGGTCCGCACCCGAGGTCGATCACCGGGCCGTCGGCGCCCTCGAGCAACGACACGTCGACACGGTCCGCGGCGGCGCTCCACCGGCCGACGTCCATCGTGACGACCTCGCCGGGACGCGTGGGGTCGGTCAGGCGCAGCCGGCCGTCGGACCGCAGTGCGCGGGCGTACGGCTCGTCGCCACCGGCCCCGAAGGCCTGGACGGTGCTGGTCGTGTCGGTCATCGGACACCTCCGGAGGTGGTCGCGGACTCGGCGGCCAGGGCCGCGGCGAACCGCGTTGCGGGTGCGAGGGCCGCGACGCGCTCGGCGTCGGGCAGCGTGTCGACGTCGAGCAGTTCGGCCAGGAGGCCCGTGTCGCGTCCGGCGGACCGCAGACGCTCGAGCTGCACGGCCCCGGTGTCGTCCTGCGACATCGGCACGCCACGCAGCAGGTCGCCGGTCGGCTCGCGCAAGTACAGCGACCAGAACCCGCCGTCCTCCGCCGGACCGAACCACGCGTCCCGCTCGGGACCGGCGAACACCGGGGCGAGCGCGTCGGCGGACACCTGCGGGGTGTCCATGCCGACCAACAGGAGCGGCTCGTCCACGGTGTCGAACAGGAACCCGAGGCGCTCGTCGAGCCCGCCACCGGGCTGGTGGACGACGTCGAAGCCCTCGGCACCCTCGGGCAGGACGTCGCCGTCGAAGAACAGGACCCGGCGGGCGGCGGGGAGCGCGGAGACCGTCGCGAGGGTGTCGGCGAGGCTCGCGGCGGCGACCCGTGCGGCGCCCTCGGGGGAGAGTGCCGGGGTCAGGCGCGTCTTGACCCTGCCCGGCAGGCACTCCTTCGCGACGACCGCGACCGTGATGCCTCCGGGGCCGTCGGTGCCGGGTCCGCCCGTGGTGCGCGCGGCCGTCACGAGCGGGCCTCGGCGGCGACGCGCTGGCGGACCGACACGGGCGCGGCGGAGCGGGTCCGGGCCTCCCGGCGGTACGCACGGAGCAGGCGGGACATGTCCTTGACGGCGTTGACCGTCCCCCGGAGCGTCCCGGTGACCTTGCTGTCGCCGATGCGCTGCGCGTACCCGATGTCCGACTCGTCGACGCGCCATCCGGCGGCGTGGGCGGCGAGGACCATCTCGAGCGGGTAGCCGCTGCGGCGGTCGCGGAGGTCGAGGGCGACGAGGTCCTCGCGGTGCATCACGCGCATCGGGCCGAGGTCGTGCAGTCGGTAGCCGGTCGCACGTCGCATGAGGACGGCGAGCACGCGGTTCGCGAAGCGTGCGTGCGGGGCCCAGGCGCCACGGCTCGTCGGGACACGGCGGCCGAGGGCGAGGTCGACCCGACCGTCCGCGACCCGCTGCACGAGGGCGGGGAGTTCGGCGGGGTCCATCGAGGCGTCGGCGTCGCAGAACGCGACGTAGTCGGCGGTCGCTGCTGCCACGCCGGCGGCGCAGGCGGAGCCGAACCCGCGGACCGGTTCCGTCACGACGAGGGCGCCGTGCGCGCGGGCGACGTCCGCCGAGCCGTCGGTCGAGCCGTTGTCGACGACGATCGCCCGGTAGCCCTCGGGGAGCCGACCGATCACCTGCGGCAGGGCGTCCGCCTCGTCGAGGCAGGGGAGGATCACGTCGACGCTCATGGAGACCATTCGGTGCCCTCCGTCGGATCGACTGGTCGAGCTGTCGTCCTCGGGATGCGGTCCGGCGTCGGGGTCGGCGGCGGGGTGTTGCGTCATGCACACGAGCAAACACGATCCCGGCTGTCGGGGGACAGTGAAGGCGTCCCCCGACGGCCGTTCTGCGCACCGTCCGCGGTGTGCCGACGTGCGGCGGGCCGCGCTGTGGTGCGACCGCGCCCACCTGGAGGGGGTGGGAGCCGGGAGGCGCGTGGCGGGGCCGCCACGCGCCTCCCGGCCCTGTTCGGGGGACAGGACGGGGTCGCCGCGGGTGCCGCAGCGCGGGAGTCCGGACCTAGCGCACGGCCGCCCGGAGCGGCGCGGTCGCGAACTCCCGCATGCCGCGGGTGAAGTCGACCAGCGCGCGCCAGCCGAGCTCGTCGGCGATCCGCGAGGACGACGCCGTCACGTGCCGCACGTCACCGAGACGGTACTCCCCGGTCACGACCGGTTGCGGACCGTCCGGACCGGCGATCGCGGCGGCCATCTCGCCGATGGTGTGCACCGTGCCCGAACCGACGTTGAAGGCCCGGAACGACTCGGACGGCGCGGACCCGGTCGCGTCGATCGCGGCGAGGTTCGCTCCCGCGACGTCGTCGACGTGCACGAAGTCGCGGCGCTGTGCCCCGTCCTCGAAGACGCGCGGCGCCTCGCCCCGCGCCAGCGCCGAGCGGAACAGGGACGCGACCCCGGCGTACGGCGTGTTCGCCGGCATGCCCGGGCCGTAGACGTTGTGGTAGCGGAGGGCGACGGCGCGGCCGCCCGTGGCGCGGGACCACGACGAGGCGAGCTGCTCCTGCGCGACCTTCGTCTGGGCGTACACGTTCCGCGGGTCCAGCGCGGCGGACTCGTCGATCAGCCCGGGGCGGAGCGGTCGACCATCGGGGCCGATCGGGTCGAAGCGGCCGGCGTCCAGGTCCTCGCGGCGGCGGGCCGGCGGGCGCATCGGGTCGCCGTCGGCGGTGCTGTACGCACCCTCACCGTAGACGACCATCGAACTCGCGACCACGAGCCGGTCGATGTCGAGACGGTCCATCGCGGCGAGCACGTGGGCGGTGCCGGCGTCGTTGCTCGAGACGTAGTCGGGCGCGTCCTGGAAGTCGACACCGAGGCCGACCTTCGCCGCCTGGTGGCAGACGACGTCGACGTCCTGCAGCGCGGCGTCGAGGGCGGCACGGTCACGGACGTCACCGTGCACGAGCTCGATCCCCGCGGTCCGGTGCGCGGTGACGACGGCCTCCGGGTCGCCGTGCACGTCGGTGCGGAGGGAGTCGAGGACGCGGACCTCGTGTCCCGCCGCCAGGGCCTGCCGGACGATCGTGGAGCCGATGAACCCGGCGCCGCCGGTGACGAGCAGCCGGGTCACGGGCGGAGCTCCATCACGCGGGCGCTGGCGCTCGCCGGGACGAGTTCGCGCGGCGTGTAGTCCTCGGGGACCGCGGCGACGATCGAGCCGATGGCGCGGACGATGACCTCGTTCGCGCGGGTCAGACGGTCCATGACGGCCTGGTGCGTGACCGGCGCCGCGGTGTTGGTCGTGGCGTCGGTGTTGGTCGTGGCGTCGGTGCTCGTCGTCTCGTCGGTCACCGGGGCCAGGCCCGCGTCGGCGTCGGTCACGAAGGACAGGTTCACCGTGCCGATGCCGAGCTCCGCGGCCAGCGGGACCTCGGGCGTCATCGTCATGTTGATCGTGTGGCCGCCGGCCTCGCGCATCCAGACGGACTCGGCGCGACTCGAGAACCGCGGACCCTGGATGACGACGCACGTGCCGATCGGGCGGAAGGGCACGTCGAGCGCCGCGACGGCGTCGATCGCCGCGCGCCGGAGCACCGGGTCGAAGGGGTCGGCGAAGGAGAGGTGCTGGACCTCGTCCTCGAAGTAGGTGTCGGCCCGGCCCCAGGTCCGGTCGATGAGCTGGTCCGTCACGACGAAGGTCCCGGGGGCGTAGTCCGGGTGCAGGCCGCCGACGGCGCTCGAGGACACGACGGCGCGGACGCCCAGGGAGCGCAGTGCCCACAGGTTCGCGCGGTGCTCGATGCGATGGGGCGCGACGGAGTGGGCCCGGCCGTGGCGGGTGAGGAAGGCGACCCGGCGGCCGGACATCGTGCCGATGCTGATCGGGCTGGAGGTCGGGCCGAACGGCGTCGGGACGTCGACCTCGTCCGCGGTGCCGGGTTCGAACAGTTCGTACAGGCCCGAGCCGCCGATCACGCCGATCGTCGTCGTCTTCTCGTTGTCCACAGGTCCTCCGGTCGTCCTCGGCGCTGGTCGGCGCCGTCGTTACGCTACAGATGCGGGCCAGGAGCGGCCCGCGTGTGGTGCCGTCGTCCTGTCGGCGCCACGTCACGACCATTCGGAGGCGCGCGTGCGAACGATCGGTCAGCACCGGGACGCGGTCCAGGCGCTCGTGGGACCGGCCCTGCCGACCGCGGGGTCGTCGCTGCCGCCGGAGTCGTCGTCGGTCGTCGCGCTGGCCGTGGGGTCCGGAGCCGGCCACGGGTACCGCGTGCTCGCCACCACCGTGCTCGCGCCGACGCCCCTGCCGGCCTTCGACAACAGCCAGATGGACGGGTTCGCCGTCCGCGCCGCCGACGCCGGTACGACCGTCCGGGTGGGCGCACCCATCCCGGCCGGGGTCGTGCCCCCGCCGCTCGGCGCGGGCACCGCGGCCCCGATCATGACCGGTGCGCGGATGCCCTTCGGGGCGGACGCCGTCTTCCCGGTCGAGTCCACGCCCGCCGGGTCCTTCCCCGCCGCTCTGCAGTCCGAGGACGTACCGGTGCCGGCCGACCTCGCCTCGGGGACCTTCGTGCGTGTCGCCGGCTCCGACCTGGCCGCGGGTGCTCCGGTCGCCCGCGCCGGGCAACCCCTCACCCCGGCCGTGCTCGGTGCGCTGGCAGGCGCCGGCGTGACGACCGTCGACGCGGTCCGACGCCCACGGGTGCTCGTCGTGTCGACCGGCAGCGAACTGCTCGACCCCGGCTCGACGGCCGACACCGACCTGCGCGCCGGGGCCGCCATCGGCGACGCGAACGGGGTCGCACTCTCCGCCGCGCTCGCCGAGGTCGGGGTCGACACGCGGCGGGTCCGGGTCCCCGACGACCCCGACCGGTTCCTCGGCGCCCTCGACGACGCCGTGGGCGACTGGGCCGACGTCGTGCTCACCACCGGGGGGATCAGCGCGGGGGCGTACGAGGTCGTCCGGCAGGCCCTCGGACCCCGCGGGCTCGTCGTGACCCCGGTCGCGATGCAGCCGGGCGGGCCGCAGGCGCTCGGATCGGTCCCGGTCGCCGGCCGAACGGTCCCGGTGGTCGCCTTCCCCGGCAACCCGGTCTCGGCGCTCGTCTCGTTCGAGGTGTTCCTCCGCCCGGTCCTCGCCCGCGCCGTCGGGCTGCCGGAGCACCGTCCGACCGCGGAGCTGCCGGCGGCCGAGCCCACGACCTCGCCCGCGGGCAAGCACCAGGTCCGTCGCGGGACCGTCGTCGACGGCCGCGTGCACTTCGTCGGGGGCCCGAGTTCGCACCTGCTCTGGCACTACGCCGAAGCCACCCACCTCGTCCACGTCCCCGTCGGCGTCGCCAGCGTCGAGCCGGGCGACTCCCTGACCGTCTGGAGCATCCGATGACCGACCTGTCCCACGTCCGCGCCGACGGCAGCGCCCACATGGTCGACGTCTCCGAGAAGGACGTGACCGCCCGGGCCGCGACCGCCACCGCGACGCTCGTCACCCGACCCGACGTCGTCGCACGCATCCTGGACGGCTCGTTGCCGAAGGGCGAGGTCATCGGCACCGCCCGCATCGCGGCGATCATGGCCGTCAAGAAGACCTCGGACCTCATCCCGCTCTGCCACCCGCTGCCGATCGCCGGCGTCGAGGTCGACATCTCCGGCGCCGACGACCGAGTCGTCGTCGAGGTGTCCGTGCGGACGACCTCACGCACGGGCGTCGAGATGGAGGCCCTGACCGGTGCGAGCGTCGCCGCGCTCACCGTCTACGACATGGTGAAGGCGGTCGACAAGACGGCCTCGATCACCGACGTCCGCGTACTCGAGAAGCGCGGCGGCCGCTCCGGCGACTGGAGTGCCCGATGAACGACACGGCCGTCCCGGACCGAGGACGGGCCTCCGTCGTCGTGGTGTCGACCTCGGCCGCCACGGACCCGGCCCTCGACCGCACCGGGCCGGTCATCGCCGACTGGCTGCGGGACCGCGGTTTCGCCGTCGGTGACCCGGTGATCGTCGCCGACCGTGGTCCCGTCGCCGACACCCTCGCCGCTGCCGTCGCCGGTGGCGCACGGGTCGTCATCACGACGGGCGGGACCGGCGTCACGCCGACCGACCGCACCCCGGAGGCCGTCGCACCCCTGCTCGACCTGGAACTGCCCGGCATCGTCGAGGAGATCCGCCGGCGGGGACTGGCCGGAGCCGGACCGACCGCGCTCCTCAGCCGTGGCGTCGCCGGCATCGTCGGGGGCGGCACGTTCGTCGTCACGCTGCCAGGGTCCCGTGGCGGGGTGGCGGACGGCCTGGCCGTGCTCGACGGCCTGCTCGACCACCTGCTCGCCCAGCTGCACGGTGACGGTCACGCTCCCCGGAGCGCCTCGTGAGCGCCGGAGCCGCCGACCGCGTGGTCGTCGCGGACGTCGTCGACCGCGACATCACGGTGGACGAGGTCTCGCGGGTCGTCGCCTCCGACCACGACGGCGCGGTCGTCACCTTCGCGGGGGTCGTCCGCGACCACGACGGCGGGAAGGGCGTCACCGCGCTCGACTACGAACGGCACCCGAGCGCCGGCGAGGTCATCGCCGAGGTCGCACGCACCATCGCCGAGCAGCACCCGGAGGTCCGCGTCGCCGTGCTGCACCGTGTCGGCGCGCTCGGCATCGGGGACGTGGCGCTCGCCGCGGCGGTGGCGTCGGGGCACCGCGCCGAGGCGTTCGCGGCGTGCGGGGCGCTCGTCGACCTCGTCAAGGAACAGGTGCCGATCTGGAAGCACCAGCGCTTCACCGACGGGACGGACGAGTGGGTCGCGGCGCTCTGATGACGGCGGTGCGCGCAGTGGTGTTCGATCGCGAGTCGTGACCATCGACGACCTGGTGACTCGACGGTGGGCCGCAGCGGACGAGGACGCCGAACGCGTGCTCGCCCACGAGCAGTCGCTCCTCCGGGTGACGCCGTGGACGAGGTGGAGCCTCGGACTCGGCCTGGCGGCGCTCCTGGCCGCGATCGCTGGCTTCGTCCTGCTGCCGCGGGGAGAGGACGACGTGGCGCACTTCGTCGTCGGGATGGTCCTCGTCGGAGCGGCTGTCGTGTCCGTCGTCGTCCGCCTGGTCGTCGCCGCGCGCAGTCGACGGGTCGTCGGGACCGCGTTCCCGACGGTGACGACGGTCCTGTCCGCGCAGGAGCGGCACGCCGTCGCTCGTGCCGTGGACGGGAGAGTCCGCGCACCGGAGGACCGACTCCGGATCGTCCGCGCGGCTGCCGTACTCCGTGCGGCTCCCCACCGGATCGAAGAGATGACCTGGTACTCGCTGTTGTGGGCCGCCCTCGCCCTCGGGAGCTCGAGCGCGGCCCCGGTCGGCGGCGCGCTGTACTGCGTCGCGGCCGTCCTCTCGGCAGGAGCTGCGGTGTACGCCGGGCTCGACGTCGCCCGGGTCCGACGAGCGCTGCGGTCGTCGCCGACGCCGTGGGAAGCAGCCGCCGAACGCCCCTGACCCGTGCGCCCGGCGGCGCCGAGCTGGCTGGGCCGGGCTGGCTGGGCCGGGCTGGCTGGGCCGGGCTGGCTAGGTCGGCTGGCTGGGCCGGGCACTGGGTCGGCGGACCGACAGAAGGCCGCCGGACTTCCGCGGTGATCTGTCGGTTCCGCGCAGGAGTCGGCCTGCTGCACCGCCCCGTGAACACGGGCGTAGCGCCGCCGCCTCGCGACTCCCTAGTATCCGGACCATGGGAATCCTGCTGTCCGGCGTGAGCGTCGTCCTGCTCGTGTTCGCCCTGATCGACATCATCACGCGCCCCGACAGCGAGGTCCGCGGCCTGCCGAAGGTCGCCTGGATCATCCTCGTTATCCTGTTGCCGTTCGTCGGCAGCATCGTGTGGTTCGCGATCGGCCACGACTGGAGCGCCGGCCCCCGGAACCACGGCCGGTACGTCGAACCGAAGCGCCACGAGGACGGGTACGCCACGCTCGGCGCCGCCAAGGTCGCACACGGGGACAAGCGGATCTCCGGCACGGAGCAGGAACTCGCCGAGCTCGAACGGGAGATCGAGTACTGGGAGGCCCAGGCGCGCCTGAAGCGGGCGAAGGAAGCCGCCGGCGAGGGCGACCCGAGCCCCGCGAGCTGAGCCGAGCCTCCAGGACGGTCCGGCGCCGCGCGGACCCGCACGACGATCTCCGGCCCGAACCACGGGCGTCCGCGGTTCGGACCGGATGCCGCTGGCCGGATCCGGACCCCGCCGCGCTGCCCGGCCGCCGCGCCTCCGCACCCGAGCCCCCGGCCGCCGCGCCGCCCGGCCTCCGGCCTCCGACCTCCGCACCCGAGCCCCCGGGCCGCCGCCGATCCCGGCCGACAGCTCGTCGCCACGCCGCCCGCGGCACGGGCCGCCCCCGCGCCCGCCTACCCTGGTCAGGTGGCTCATCTCCTCGGCGCCGAGAACGTGCATCTCGAGTTCCCCACCCGTGTCGTCTTCGACAGCGTGACCATCGGCCTCGACGAGGGCGACCGGATCGGCGTCGTCGGGCGCAACGGTGACGGCAAGTCGACGCTGCTCGCCCTCCTCGCGCAGCGGCTCGAGCCGGACACCGGCCGGGTGACGCACCGCCGCGGGGTGACGATCGGGTACCTCGACCAGCGCGACGTCCTGCCCGAGGGCATGACGGTCGGGCAGGTCGTCGTCGGTGACCTCGCCGAGCACGAGTGGGCGGGCGACCCGAAGATCCGCGACGTCATCGGCGGCCTGGTGTCGGACATCCCGTGGGACGAGACCGTCGACGAACTGTCCGGTGGGCAGCGTCGGCGGGTGGCCCTGGCGCGCCTGCTGGTCGGCGACTGGGACGTGCTGTTCCTCGACGAGCCGACGAACCACCTGGACGTCGAGGGCATCCAGTGGCTCGCCGAGCACATCAACCGCCGCTGGTCGTCGAACCAGGGCGGGATGGTCGTCGTGACCCACGACCGGTGGTTCCTCGACGCGGTGTCGACCGACACGTGGGAGGTGCACGACGGCGTCGTCGAGCCCTTCGAGGGCGGCTACGCGGCGTACATCCTGCAGCGCGTCGAACGTGACCGGCAGGCGGCGTCGAGCGAGCAGCGCCGGCAGAACCTGGCGCGCAAGGAGCTCGCCTGGCTCCGCCGTGGTGCCCCGGCGCGGACGAGCAAGCCGAAGTTCCGCATCGACGCGGCGAACGCCCTCATCGACGACGTCCCACCGATCCGCGACACCGTCGCCCTGTCCCAGACGGCGACGGCGCGTCTGGGCAAGGACGTCGTCGACCTCATCGACGCGGGCGTCTCGTTCGACGGCACGATGATCATCGAGGGCGTCGAGTGGCGCATTGCCCCGGGGGAGCGCACCGGCATCCTCGGCCCGAACGGCGCCGGCAAGTCGACGTTGCTCAACCTCGTCTCCGGGAAGCTCCAGCCGACCACGGGCCGGGTGAAGACGGGCAAGACCGTGCAGATCGCGGTGCTCGACCAGCAGCTCGCCGACCTGCAGCAGTTCGCCGAGGACCGCGTCCGCGAGGTCGTCGCCCGCAAGAAGACGAGCTACGTCGCCGACGGCAAGGAGATGACGCCGTCGCAGTTGCTCGAGCGCCTCGGCTTCACGTCCGAGCAGCTGTCGACGCCGGTCAAGGACCTGTCCGGTGGGCAGAAGCGCCGCCTGCAGCTCATGCTCATCCTGCTCGACGAGCCGAACGTCCTGATCCTCGACGAGCCCACGAACGACCTCGACACCGACATGCTCGCCGCGATGGAGGACCTGCTCGACACCTGGCCCGGCACCCTCCTCGTCGTCAGCCACGACCGGTACCTGCTGGAGCGCGTGACCGACCAGCAGTACGCCGTCCTCGGCGGGCACCTGCGCCACCTACCCGGCGGTGTCGACGAGTACATGCGCCTGCGCGCCTCCGGCAGCGGCGGTACGACGGCGTCGGCGGCTGCCGCCGCTTCGGCCGGGAGGCCCGACACCGCCGGTGCGTCCGCGGTCGCCGCCGCCTCGGGGCTGCGTCCGGCAGCGGGGACCGGCTCGGCTCCGGCCGCTGCGCCGACCCTGTCCGGTTCCGAGCGCCGTACCGTCGAGAAGGAGATGTCGGCCCTCGACCGTCGGATCGCCAAGCTCGGGGACGACCGGAAGAAGCTGCTCGACTCGTTCGCGACGCACGACCAGTCCGACTACGAGGGGCTCGGGAAGCTGCAGGGGCGGCTCGCCGACCTCGATGCCGAGGTGGAGCAGCTGGAGGAGCGGTGGCTCGAGGTGGCGGAGCAGCTCGGGGTCTAGCCCGGGCTCGAACGGCAGTGCCGGTCGGCGTCAGTCCCCGAGGCCGAGGATGAGGCGCCGCAGCAGGCCCGCGAGCTGGTCCTGCTCACCCGCGGACAGACCGGCGAGGATGTCCCGCTCGGCTTGCAGCAGGTCGGCGATGGCCGCGTCGACGGCAGCGCGACCGGCGTCGGTGAGCGTCACCAGGACACCGCGACCGTCACGGGGATCCGTCCGGCGGGCGACGAGCCCGCGGGCGGCGAGGCGGTCCACCCGGTTCGTCATCGTGCCGCTCGTCACCAGGGTCTGCTGGAGCAGCGCCTTGGGACTCAACTCGTACGGGTCACCCGCGCGCCGGAGCGCCGACAGGACGTCGAACTCCCACGGCTCCGTCCCGCCCGCCTCGAACGCCTGACGTCGGGCGCGGTCCAGGTGCCGGGCGAGCCGGTCGACCCGCGACAGCACGTCGAGCGGGGCGAAGTCCAGGTCCGGGCGCTCCCGCCCCCACGCCGCGACGATCCGGTCGACCTCGTCCTCTGGCGGCATCCGTCCATCATGGCGTGGATCGGCGGCGCACGACCAGTGTCGGGCACATGGGAAGATGGTCGGGCTCCTCCGGGGGCGTTCCGCCTTGGTGTAATGGCAGCACGACGGCCTTTGGTGCCGTTAGGTCCGGGTTCGAATCCTGGAGGCGGAGCTCAGGACCGATCGGCCCATCAACGGAGACGGTTGGGTGTGTTCCTTCCGGAGCGTCTTGGACGTGCGCGGACCTCCTGTCGCACCTTCAGCACAGCGCCGAGGCGGGGAGGAGCGCTGGCCGGGGTCCGTGAACGACGCCGACAGCCTCCTTCACGGACGCAAGCTGTCCCGTACCCGGATCCGGGGCAGGGGCATCGTCTCGGGGCGCTGCGTGTCAGCGCTGAGCGGCTGGGCACCGGCGAGCAGATGCGGCTGTGCGTCGACAGCGCGGGCTCGGGAAGGTCACAACCAGCGAGTACCGACGCCACCGACGTCTCTCGCGAGACGCTCGACGAGCGGAGCTGTTAGGAACGACACATGGCTGTCCGGCACGAGATGCTCACCGTCTTCACCGAGGGAGAGGCCGGCGGGAACCGGGTCCCGGTGGTGCTGGAGGCGGACACGTTCACCGACCAGCAGATGCAGGAGCTCGCGGAGGAGACGGGGCTGGAGTCCGCGTTCCTGTCGTCTTCGGACACACCGGCCGTCGGACGGCTGCGCTACTGGGTACCGAACCACGAGATGAGCATGTGCGGCCATGCCACCATGCGGAACCGCATGGTTGCTGAACCGCCGTGGCCATGCCCAACCCGACGACGGATACGTTTTCGCAACCGCTGCTGGCTTGGTCCGGGCGGGAGCGACCACGGACGGTGGGTGGTTCCAGCAGTCTCTGCAGCAGATCGACCCGGTCGATCCGAGCCCGGCGCTCGCCGCGCTGGGCCTCACTCCGGACGACCTCGTCGGAACGTCGTCGAATGCTGCTGCGCCGCGGACGAAGACGCTCCTACCGTTACGCAACACCGCGGTACTGCGCGGACTTCGACCGCACGCAGCCGCCGTCGAACGCGCATGCACCGAGATGGGGTCGACGGGCTTGTATCCCTACGCGGTCATCACGGAGGGGCAAGTGGAAGCGCGGCAGTTCCCGCGGGCATCTGGATACCTGGAGGACCCCGCCACCGGCATCGCAGCCGCCGCACTCTTCTTCGCCCTGGCGGCGAGCGGTGAACTGCCGCGCGGAGTCCTGCAGGTGCGGCAGGGCGTCGCTATGGGTCGGCCCTCACTGATCACCGTCGAAGCCGGCGGACAGTCTCACCACCAGCCGCGCACATGTCGGGTGTCCGGAGCCGTCCGGTTCGCGTGACCGCCGATCAGCCGAGCGGAGCATCGAGGAAGTACCCGTGCACGCTCCGGGAGCTGCGGCGGGCGGATGCGATCCTGAAGCCGGCGTCGGCCGGCTCAGGTGGGCGACCGCCCACGAACCTGATGCAACGGGCGTTCACCGCGTCCGGTTCTCCACGGACGCGGTGGGAACGAACGTCCGTCGCGTCGATCCTGCTCGACACGGATCGTCTCCTGCTGCCTCGTGGCGAACGGCGCTCGCCGAGCAACTCGGTCACTCCGCCGAGGGATGCGGGCGAGCGCTCATCTCATGGGCGCGCGCGTCTGCCTCGGTCTCGTAGATCTCGCCCCAGGCGATGCTCGCGGGCATGGCGTCGACACGCAGGTCCACGTCGGGCAGACAGATCTGCACGAAGTGCGGGAAGGCGGGGAACGACCACAGGTCGTCGTCCTCGAACCGACTCCAGAGCAACAACTCCCCGATGCCGAGCGGGTGGCCGAGTTCCTGACCGTTCACCGGCGGATCGCAGCTGACCATCAGTGCGTGGTGACCGTTCGGGAGCACGATCGGTCGTTCCACCTCGCACCGGAAGACGGACGAGAACCGCTTGCTGTCCATGGACGAGAGGAAGAAGACGTCTCGCATCTCAGAAGTCCGGATCCACGCCATCGACGTAGGGGGTCGGCGTGTGCGGGCGCTTGGTCATCGACTGCACCTCCGCGTCCGCCTTGGTTGCGTAGAGCTCGCCCCACGCGATGCTGGTCGGCATGCGAGTCGTCGGGATGACGACGTCGGGGAGACAGATCTGCACGAACTGCGGGAAGGTCGGGAAGGCCCACAAGTCGTCCCCCTCGAAACGGCTCCACAGGAGGAGTCGAGCGACTCCCTGGGGAAAGCCGAGGTCCTGGCCGAGCGCTGGCGGGTCACAACTGACGACGAGAGCGTGGTGGCCGTTGGGGACTTGGACCCTCGACTCCAGCTCGCACCGGAAGGCGGAATCGAATCGGTCGTCTTCCATCGATGAGAGGTAGTAGGTCGGTTCCACTTCAGAACTCCGGGCCCGCGGTGCAACACACGGTTGCTTCCGACCAGTCTACGATCTGGTCCCACTGTGGGCTCGTGAAGTCCTGACCGTCGCGGTGGCCGACGCCGGACACTGCGTCCATCGCCCTGACCGAAGCGGGCGTGCACGTCGACACCTTCACCAGGCTCGCATCCGCGGGTGTCCCGGACGACATCTCGTCGGCGTGGACCATCCACGCGACCCACGTGTACTCCGGGCAAGCTCGTGACGTCCCTGTGTCGAGCGTGACCAAGGCGAACAATGGGCACACATCGGCCGGGATCACAGCGAGGACCACCACCAGGACCCGACCGATCCGGCGTTCGGTGCGACGACCTTCGGCGCGGATGACCGCCGCGCGCTCAGCAGAGCCGACGTGGTTCGATGAGCAGGACGCCCACCGGCAGCCCACTCTGTGACACGTGCAGACGAGGAAACGATGATCTCCAAGACCCTCGCCGTGAGCGCGGTCCTCGCAGCCACGGCGCTCCTTCTGACCAGTTGTGGAGGAACACCGGTGCAACCGAACGAGACGAGCGCGACCTCGGTCACGCCCGATGAGGCGGAGCAGTCCGTCACCACCTTCGTCGACCGCTCGACGACGGCGCTCGGCGGAGACTGGAAGCCCCGGGGAGGTCCGGGTCTCAGCCCGTGCACGACGGGCGACGGTGACGACGGCGTCTCGTGGGTCGTCATCGTCGATCGTCAGGCCGGGGACGACCCGCACGCTGACGTCGACGCCATCGAACAGCTGTGGAAGCAGCGGGGTGTGACCACTGAGCGGTACCAGAGCGGCGGTACGGACCCGATCGTGGGGATCCGTGGCGCCGGCGGTCCGACGACTTCCGTCGACTTCACCGCCGACCCTCGTGGGTACGCGTTGACGGCGGAGTCAGAGTGCGCCGAGGGTGACTACGCGACCGCGGGGTGACGCAACCGCGGGCCCAAGGTTGAGTCACTCCACGGCTTCCCGCGAGAGCGCGTCCTCGAATCGCTCGAAGGACACGTGCCTGCGCCGCTGACTGCAGATCAGGTGGTTCAGCGTGCAGAGCAAGCGTCGGGCCTAGCTGCCACAACTACCGTCGTCGACATGCGCATCGGCGACTACGACCTTGCTCGGGCGCAGATCGGAGCCGCTGCTGATCGTGTACCCGTGCCCGGTCAACTCAGCTGGCCAGTTCCGACCGGGACTGTACGACAGGCGCTCGGCGGGGAGTCGGGGAGATGACGACAGCTCCTGACCGGCTCGGCTCAGCAGCAGGTAGCCCCGGCTAGCCGCGAGGCAGCGGAAAGGAGCCACCCGGTGATCGACCGTCTCCGCGAGGACGGTCACCGGGCCAGGTCTGGCTGCAGCGACCCGTCGCCGAGCGGATCGCCGCGCTCGAGGGTCTTCGTCCCGACGCGCACCTCGCGGAACTCGAGGTGCTGGGCCGGCGCAGTGCACTCGCACCCTCGGCCCGTCGAACGACGAGCATCCGATGGACGGTCACCTCGCGCCGTCGATGAGGACGTCCAGCTCCCCACTCATCGGGACGCCCGGTAGGTGTGCCCCGCCAGTGGGCATTGGTTGACAAACAGCAACCAAACGGACATAGTTGACCGTCGTCAATCATTCGGGTGCAGTGCGGCATCCCTCGTCCTGGAGTCACGATGTCCCGTCCCGATGCCGCAGCAGCACAGCTGCACCCGACCGAACCGGCGGCCATGTCCCACCGACAGGTCCTCGAAGCGCTCTCCGGGCTCCTGCTCGGCATGTTCGTCGCGATCCTCGCGTCGACCGTCGTCAGCACGTCCCTGCCGAAGATCATCGGTGACCTCGGCGGCGGCGAGAGCGCCTACACGTGGGTCGTCACCTCGACGCTCCTCGCCACGACCGTCTCGACGCCGGTCTGGGGCAAGCTCGCCGACCTCTTCAACCGCAAGCTGCTCATCCAGCTCTCGCTCGTGATCTTCGTCCTCGGCTCTGCGCTCGCGGGGTTCTCGGAGAACCCCGGCACGCTCATCACGTTCCGAGTCGTGCAGGGTCTCGGTGCCGGTGGTCTCACCGCCCTCAGCCAGATCATCCTGGCCGACATCATCAGCCCGCGTGAGCGCGGCCGCTACGGCGGCTACTTCGGCGCGGTGATGGCCGTCGGCACCGTCGGCGGCCCGCTGTTCGGCGGACTGCTGACCGACACGCTCGGGTGGCGCTGGAACTTCTTCGTCGGCGTGCCCTTCGCGGTCGCGGCGATCATCCTGCTGCAGGTCACCCTGAAGCTCCGGACCCTGCCGGAGCGCAAGGTCTCCATCGACTACCTCGGCATCGCGACCATCGCCGGCGGCGTCTCGCTCCTGCTCATCTGGGTCACCCTCGCCGGCAAGAACTTCGACTGGGTCTCGCCCACCTCGTTCGTGATGGTCATCGGTGCGGCCGTCCTGCTCGCGGCCACCGTCTTCATCGAGCTCCGCGCGGAGGAGCCGATCATCCCGATGACGCTCTTCCGGAGCCGCACGTTCACGATGGCGGTCATCGGTTCCATCGCCGTCGGCATCGCGATGTTCGGCGCCACCGTCTACCTGGCGCAGTACATGCAGCTCGCCCGTGGTGCCACCCCGACGCAGTCCGGCTTGCTGACGATCCCGATGATCGCCGGTCTGCTCATCGCCTCGACCGTCGGTGGTGCCCTGGTGACTAGGACAGGCAAGTGGAAGCCGATCATGCTCATCGGTTCGGTCGCCCTCGTCGTCGGACTCGGTCTCATGGGGACCATCGCGTACGACACGCAGTACGTCGTCGTCGCGGTCTACATGTTCGTCATGGGGAGCGGCGTCGGACTCGTCATGCAGAACCTCGTCCTGGTGGTGCAGAACACGACCGAACCGAGGAACATCGGCGCTGCCTCCTCCGGCGTCGCGTTCTTCCGCTCCCTGGGCGGCGCGATCGGCGTCTCGGTCCTCGGAACGGTCCTCGGGACCCGCGTGGCGGACGCCATCAGCGACAAGCAGGACGCCCTGACGAGGGCGATCGCCGCGCTCGGCGAGAAGGGCGCCGCCGTCGCGAAGGAGCTGTCGTCCGGCAGCATCCCCGCCGTCAGCTCGCTCCCGAAGGGCGTACGTCAGATCATCGAGTCGGCGTACGGCCAGGGCGTCGCCGAGATCTTCCTCATCGCCGCCCCGATCGCGGTCCTGCTCGTCCTGGCGATCGCCTTCATGCCGAACGTGCCGCTCACCACGAAGACCGTCGCCGAGCGCTCGACCGACGCTGGACCGGTCGCCGGTGCTGCCGAGGACTTCGCCGGCGTCGGCACCGTCACCGGGTCCAACCCGACGATTCAGTCGGCGGACTCCCAGGACGGCGGCGAGCGGCGTGCCCGACACTGATGTGATGACCGACGCGGCCACGGACCCCCTGCGGACGTCCGCCGAGGACTCGGCCCTCGATGCGACCGAACGCGCGATCGCCGGCGTCGAACGGCAGTTCCTGGCGTTGGCCGGCTCGACCCGGCGCACGATGCGCGAGCAGGCCGCTCAGATGGAGCTGCAGCCGGCCGGCTACCGGGTCCTCCTCGAGGTCGTGATCAACGGCAGCACCGGAGCGGGCGAACTCGCGGAGGCGCTCGGGTACGACAAGACCGCCCTCAGTCGTCAACTCAGCGCGCTCGAGGCGCTCGGGCTCGTCACGCGGGAACGGCACGCGGTCGATCGCCGTGCGGTCGTCGTCCGCGCCACGCCCGACGCCGTCGAGCGGGTCCAGCGCATCCGGGCCAGTGCCCGCTCAGCCTTCCGCGAGCGGCTCGTGACCTGGCCGCGCACGGATCTCGAGGACCTCGCACGACTGCTCGCTGCGCTGTCGTGACCCCCCGCGGTGAAGGAGACGGAACGGTGGGGGAGACCGCTGCGCTGGACGGCGAACCGGCCCCGGCGCCGGTCGGACTGCGTGAACGCAAGCGGGAGGAGACGCGCCGTCGGATCATCCTGGCAGCGCGTGTCGGGAGCCTCGACGCCGGCATCGACGGTCTGACGATCGACGCCATCGCGCGTGAGGCCGACATCTCGCCACGGTCGTTCTTCAACTACTTCCCGAACAAGGAAGCGGCGATCGCCGGGGTGATCCCAGGGACAGCGCGTGCGCTGACCGCGGACGAGTTGGACCAGCTCCCCGCCGACGTCGTCGACGCCGTGGTGGCCATCGTCGTCGCCGTCCTCGGCCGTCAGGTCGACAGCACGAACACGGACCTGCGTCGCGAGGTGTTCGTCCGGTTCCCGGAGCTCCTCGACGAGTTCCGGCCGTTCTGGAAGGCGTCGGTGCGGACCGCAGCCGTGTCCGTCACCGACCTCCTCCTCCGCCGCGGGTCGACCGCGGAGAGCAGCGCCGTCGTCGCGCCGGTGCTCGTCGCGATGTGTGTCTCGGTGGTGCGGACCATGCTCGCCCGCGGCGAACTCGACAGCGTCGAGTTGGCGCACGGGGTCCGCCCGATCGCCGACGCGATCCGTTCGACCGCCGAGGTCGTCACCGGCGGACCTCGGGGCCGGACGTCCTGACGCCGGGAGGCGCCGCGGGCTGAGCCTGTGGAACTCCAGCCGACCGCCCGGGACGCTGCCTCCCCACGGCGGTGATGCGGGTGCGGATCCCGGTCGGGTCGCCGATGCGAGAGGCCCCCACCCTGACGAGTGGGGGCCTCTCGCCGGTCCCGGCGTCGTCGTCGCCCCGAGGCGCCGCTCGGTCAGAGCGAGACGGTCACCCGGTCGAGGTTCAGGTAGTCGCCGCTGCTCGAGGCACAGGAGACAGCCACCGCGTTCGACCCAGCGCCGAGTTGCACGGGCACGGTGACCGTCGCCCAGGTGGACCACGACCCGGTCGCGGGGAAGGTCGCGACGACGGGCGTCCCGCCTCCGATGCTGACCGTCCTGGTCGCGGTGCCGGCAGCCGCGGCGTACCGGAAGGTGAGCGTGTGGCTCCCTGCGGAGGTGACGTTCACGTGCGCGGTCGCCGTCGTGCCCACCGCGTTCCATCCGGCGAGGTACCCCCGCCCCGTGTACCCGGCGTTCGACGCCTCGGTCGGGATGCCCGGGTGGTCGATGTTCTCCGCCTGGTACACGCCGTCGCCCTGCACCACCGAGGTCGAGCCGTCCGGGACGGCCTGCTGCAGCACTGCGACGGTGGCCGAGGCCGCGAGGGACTGCTGCGGCGTCGTGCCGATCGACGGCGTCGGCGCGGTCCAGTCCGGGCCGCCGATGCCCTCGGGGGAGACGTGTGCGGCGGCCTGTGAAGCGTTCGCGGTGAGCACGGACTCGTACTGCGTCTGCCCGGCATCGTCGATGAGGTCCCGGATGTCCCGGGTCAGGATCGCCTTGAACCCCTGGGTGTCGCTCGAACCCTCGTTCACGAAGGTGCCCGCGACCGTGAGGTTCGCGATCGCCCAGTCGACCGCCCGTGTGGCGGTGGTCAGGTACTGCTGGTCGTGCGTGAGCAGGTACATCTGCAGGGCTGCGCCGGCGTACTGGCCCTGGTTGTACGTCCAGTCGTAGTCGGTGAACTGCCCGGTCCCGCTCACGTGGTCACGGATGTGTCCGTTGCGGTCGAACTGGCCCTGCAGCCAGGTGAAGATGCGCTCTGCGGTGTCGCGGTAGGTGGTGTCCCCGGTGGCAGCGTAGAGCCGGAGCGCGGTCTGGACGGCGGTGCCGTTCGTCGCGACGTTCTTCTCGTTCCTGCTCCCGTCGCCCACGTCGACGTTCTTCCACCAGATGCCGCCCCCGTAGGTGGTGTCCTCGTACTGCGCGATGTACCCGAAGATAGCCTCGGCCTCGTCGAGGAACCGCTGCTCCCCGGTGAGTTCGTACGCGCGGACGGCACCGCGCGCCCACCAGCCCATGTCGTCGTTCCAGTCGTTCTGCCGGAAGTCCGGGTACGCGGTCCGCCACCCGTCGAAGACGTCGTCGATCATCCGGCGGCTCGCCGCGTCGTGGGTGCGTGCGTACCGGTCCATCACCGCCTCCCAGTTCTGGGCCTCCCACCAGTAGTCGGTGTAGAGCCCTCCCTGCGGCCCGACGGCGTGCTCCTGGTGGACCTGCCGGTCGCTGTACGTCGTGAAGTACTCCGTGTCCGGATCCCAGTAGGTGGCGATGAAGGCGTCGTAGGCGGCGGTCGCCTGGTCGGTGGTCAGGGCGGAGGCCCGACCAGGGTCGGTCGCGAGGCCGACGCCGGTGAGCGCCGTCGTGGCCACGGCGCCGGCGACGAGCAGGCCGACGAGTCTGTGCTGCATGGGATCTCCTTCGATCCGAGCTGATCCGCCCTGCCCTGCGCAGGCGCAAAAAGTATACTTGAACTACTTCTTGCGTGGATCGGGCTGATGAATATAGTTGAGGCAGTACCAGCGGAAGTCAGGGGAGCAACGTGGCTCAGATGCATGCAGACCTGGTGGGCCGGGTCGCCCGACAGGTCGAAGACCGGATGGGGCCCGAGGTCGGCGCACTGTTCGCGAACTGTTTCGCGAACACCCTGTCGACGACGATGACGACGATGTCGGACGGGACGACCTTCATGGTCACCGGCGACATCCCGGCGATGTGGCTGCGCGACTCGACCGCCCAACTCACGCCCTACCTGCACTTCGTCGGCGAGGACGCGGCGCTGGCGGACACCGTGGCCTCGGTCTCTCGCCGGCAGCTCGAGTACGTCCTCGTCGACCCCTACGCCAACGCCTTCAACCGTGCGCCTGACGGCGCAGGGCACGCCGACGACGTCACCGCCATGGACCCGTGGGTGTGGGAGCGCAAGTACGAGATCGACTCGCTCTGCTACCCGATCCGACTCGCGTACGACCTCTGGGAGCGCACCGGGCGGACCGACCACCTCGCGCGGTTCGCCGAGGTCGCCACCACGGCCATCGACCTGTGGACGGTCGAACAGGACCACGAGACCGCTTCGCCCTACCGGTTCGAACGGCCCGACCCGTTGCTGCCGAGCGACACCCTCGTCCGCGACGGCCGTGGACCGGTGACCGTCCGCACCGGACTGACCTGGAGCGCGTTCCGACCGAGCGACGACGCCACGACGCTCGGCTACAACATCCCGGGCAACGCGTTCGCCGTCGCGGAGCTCCGGCACGTCGCCGTGCTCGCCAGCGCCGTCTTCGCCGACGACGAGCTGGCTCGTCGGGCGACTGCACTCGCCGACGAGATCGACGCGGCCATCCGTTCCTCCGGCATCGTCGACCACCCGGACCACGGCGTGGTCCTGGCCTACGAGGTCGACGGCACCGGGAACGTCCTGCTCATGGACGACGCCAACGTGCCGAGTCTCCTCGCCTTGCCGATGCTCGGGTGGTGCGACCGCGACGACCCGCTCTACCGACGCACACGCGCCGCCGTCCTGTCGCCGACGAACCCGTACTGGTTCCGCGGCGCGATCGGGAGCGGGATCGGCAGCCCGCACACCCCGGGACGCAACGTCTGGCCGATCGCGCTCGCCGTGCAGGGGCTCACCGCCACCGACCCCGACGAGCGCGCCGGACTCCTGCGGCAGCTCTGTACGACCCACGCGGGCACGCAGCTCATGCACGAGTCGTTCGACGTCGACGACCCCACCGAGTACACGCGCCCCTGGTTCTCCTGGGCCAACGCGATGTTCTGCGAGTTCGTGCTCGACCTCGCGGGACTCCGGACCGCAGCCACGCCGGTACCGGAGCCGGAACGGAGTGCACGATGAGCGTCGTCACCACGCCGGAGGAGCAGGCCGTCGTCGCGAGCGAAGCGGACGACGCCCTCACCGCCGAGCAGCCGAAGCGACGGCGGACGGAACGGGGGAGCGGCGTCAGTGCGACCCGGAAGCAGCAGACCCGCGCCGCCTGGCTGTTCCTCGCGCTGCCGGGAGCGTTGTTCGTGCTCTTCACGGCGCTGCCCGTGGTCATCGCGGCCGTCGTCAGCCTCAGCGACTACGCCGTCATCGGCCCCCTCACGTGGACCGGCTTCGACAACTACGTCGACATCGCATCCGACCCGTTCTTCTGGACGGCACTGGGGAACACCGTCTTGTACACGGTGCTCTACGTGCCGCTCGGTCTGGTCATCGCCATCGCCACGGCCCTGCTGCTCAACCGCAGTGGCCGGGCGGTCCGCGTCTTCCGCACGCTGTTCTACATCCCGGTCGTCTCGTCGACCGTGGCGACCGCGACGGTCTGGTACTGGGTGCTCAACCCCCAGCACGGTCTCCTCAACGAGGCCCTGAGCTGGTTCGGCATCAACGGACCGGCGTGGCTGTACGACTCGCACTGGGCGATGTTCGCGATCGTCATGATGAGCGTCTGGGCGGGCTTCGGCGGGAACATGATGATCGTCCTCGGCGGTCTGCAGGGCGTCTCACCGGACCTCCGCGAAGCCGCCCGGCTCGACGGCGCGAACGCGTGGCAGGTCTTCCGGTACGTCGTCCTGCCGGGCATCCGCCGCACCACGTTCCTCGTCTCCACCCTGCTCATCATCAACGCCTTCCAGGTCTTCGACCAGGCGTACGTGCTGACCAAGGGCGGACCCGGGAACTCGACCGTGACGATCGTCTACTACATCTACGACCGCGGGTTCGGGTCGCTGCAGATGGGCTACGCGTCCGCGCTGTCGTTCATCCTGTTCGTGATCATCCTCGCGTTCTCCCTCGTCAACGCCCGCCTCACGAACCGGGACACCGAACGATGACCGCCACAGCCACCCTTCCCCCGTCCGGCACCGTCAGCGAGCGGGACCGTCACCAGCAGCGACGCCGTGCTGCGGCCGTCAAGCGGACGAAGACGATCGCCTGGTGGGTCGGGGTCTGCCTGGTCAGCGTCGTCACGGTCGCACCGCTCATCTGGACGCTCGCGACCTCGCTCAAGCCGGCCGGCGAGATCCTCGCGCACTCGCTGTCGCTGATCCCACAGCGCCCCACCATCGACAACTACGTGCAGGCGGTGACGACCGTCCCGTACGGCCGCTACTTCGTCAACTCGCTCGTCCTCGGCGTCGGGGGAGCCGTCGCGAACCTGTTCTTCGGCTCCCTCGCCGGGTACGCCCTCGCGAAGCTGCGGTTCGCCGGACGCCAGGCGGTGTTCTTCACGTTCCTGTCCTCGCTCATGGTGCCCAGCATCGTCACGATGATCCCGACGTTCCTCATCCTCCGGCACTTCCCCCTGCTCGGTGGGAACGACCTCAGCGGCAACGGCGGCCTCGGGCTCATCAACACCTACTGGGCGGTCATCGTCCCCGGCGCCGCCGGTGCGTTCGCGGTGTTCTTCATGAAGCAGTTCTTCGAGTCGCTGCCCGACGAGCTCGGGGAAGCAGCGCGCATCGACGGTGCGGGTGAGTTCCGCATCTTCGCGCTCATCTACTTCCCGCTGACGAAGGCCGGGCTCGCCGTCCTCGGCCTGCTCAGCTTCCAGGCCGGCTGGAACAACTTCCTCTGGCCGCTGATCGTCCTCAACGACCCGAAGATGATGACCGTCCAGGTCGGACTCGCGGGGTTCGTGAACAACTACACGACGAACTACGGCCCGCTCATGGCCGGGACGATCATCACGATGCTCCCGGTGCTGGTCGTGTTCATCTTCGCGCAGCGCTGGATCATCGAGGGCATCGCGCACGCCGGCAACAAGTAAGTCCTCCCGCCAACCCCGGGGACGCCGGATCCGTCCGGTACCCCACGCACCAGAAAGCACACGACAATGACGTCACGTCGTCTCCTCAGCGCGGCCGCAGCGCTCGCCGCAGCCGCACTCGTCCTCACGGGCTGTTCCTCCGGGTCGTCCGGCGCCACCGGCGCCGACGGCCGACAGGAGGTCACCATGTGGGGCTCCTGGTCGGGCGACCAGGTCGACCAGATCGACACCATGACCAGCGCCTTCAACAAGGCGCAGAGCAAGTACACGGTCAAGTACGTCCCGCAGGAACTCGTCGAGCAGAAACTCCTCACCGCGATCGCGGGCGGCAAGGTCCCCGACCTCGTGCTCTGGGACCGCTACCAGACCTCGCTCTACGCGCCGAAGGGAGCGCTGCAGGCCATCGACGACCGGGTCGCCGACGACAGCGTGGACACGGACGAGTTCTACCCGCAGGCGCTGTCGGAGATGCGCCACGACGGCAAGCTCTACGGCCTGCCGCTGCTGGTCGACAACCGGTCGCTCGTCTACAACGAAGACCTGTTCGCGGAGGCCGGACTGGAGCCGCCCACGACCTGGGACGAACTCAAGAGCGACGCGCAGAAGCTGACCGAGAGGAAGGGCGGCAAGCTGCAGCAGTCCGGCTTCATGCTCAACGACCCGGGCCTGTTCTCGATGTGGCTCCAGCAGGCCGGCGGGCAGCTCCTGACGAAGGACGGCACGAAGACGGCCTTCGACAGCCCCCAGGGGATCGAGGTGCTCGACTTCTGGAAGAGCCTGATGGACGACGGTGTGTACACGAACGGCTTCGGCGACAGCAACGACGTGTTCGCGGCTGGCCAGGCAGCGATGAAGTACGACGGACCGTGGGACGTCCCGAACCTCGACGAGGCCGACGGACTCAAGTGGGGGGTCACCGAGCCGGTCGCCGGGCCGAGCGGGGAGAAGGGCGCCGTGATGGGCGGGTTCGGCCTCGTCATCCCGACCGGGGCGCAGCAGGCCGACGGCGCCTGGGCGTTCGAGAAGTGGTGGGCGACCAAGGCCGAGAACGGCGTCGACTTCGCGAAAGTCTCCGGGTGGATCCCGGCGAACCGTTCCTCTGCGAACGACCCCTTCTTCACCGACGACCCGCGGTACGCCGGTTTCGTGAAGACGCTCGACTACGCCTCCGTCCGGCCGGACGTCCCCGGCTACAGCGACGTCGAGGGCAAGGCCCTCACCCCGGCGCTCGAGAAGTTCATGTCCGGCCAGCTGACCGCGGAGCAGGCGCTCGCGCAGGCAGCGAAGCAGGGCGACCGCATCCTCCAGGAGAACCGCAAGTGACCGACACCCTGACCGGCCTCTGGGCCGACCGCGCCGACCGCATCCAGGACAGCATCGAGCGGCTCTACGGAGCGCCGTGGCCGCAGTTCCTGCACAACGCCTGGCCCGTCGAGGACGCCGACGACAGCACGTTCAACTACTGGTGGCTGGCGCACCTCATCGACGTGCGGCTCGACGCGTACGAGCGCACCGGCGACCCGGCGCGGCTCGAGCAGGCGCGCTCCGTGCACCGGAACATCGTGGAGCGCAACGGCGGGTCGCTGTTCAACGACTACTTCGACGACATGCTCTGGTTCGCGCTCGCGACCCTGCGACTCCACGACGCGACAGGGGAACGGCAGTACCTCGACGACGCAGTCGCCCTGTTCGACCACGTGGTCGAACACGGTTGGAACGACGCCGGAGGCACGAGCCTGGCCTGGCGCAAGCAGCAGCTCGCGTACAAGAACACGCCGGCCAACGGTCCGCTCGTGATCCTCGGCGCGCGACTGCACCGGACCACCGGGGACGACCGGTTCGTCCGGTACGCCGACACGGCGTTCGACTGGCTGACGGAGCACCTGGTCGACGTCTCCGACGGGTTCGTCGAGGACGGCGTCAACCGCGAGGGTGACGGGCGGGTGGACACACAGTGGCGGTTCACGTACAACCAGGGCCTCTACCTCGGCGCCGCCGTCGAGCTGGCGGACCGCCGTCCGGACGACGACCTGCTCGCCGTCGCGGTCCGGACCGCCCGGACGGCCGTCGCGGAGCTCTCCGACGGGGTCGTCTTCCGTCAGGAGGGCGACGGTGGTGACGAAGGGTTGTTCAAGGGCGTCTACTACCGGTACCTCGGGCTCCTCCTGGAGCGGCTGCCGGACGGGGACGCCGACCGCGTCGCCCTGACGGCGTTCGTCCGTGCCAGCACCGACGCGCTCTGGGGGGCGTTCCCGGAGGAGCTCGACCGGCCGGCCGCGAACGACTGGACCGAGCTCCCCGTCGGGACGGTGCCGTACTCGACGCAGCTCAGTGCCGCGATGGCGACCGAGTTGCGCGCCCGGCTCGACCCGTAGGCGGCGGCGCGGTCGAGGCGCCCGCCACCAGCTGCGCAGGCACGAGGATCTTCCGGGAACCACTCTCGCCTCGTGCCTGTCGCAGCACCTGCGCGACCGCCTGTCGGCCCACTCCGGGCTGGTCCTGGGCCATGTGCGTGAACCGGAACAAGTGACGGTCGAACGTCGCGTCCGGGTGGTCGAAGCACACGATCGACACGTCGTCCGGCACGTGCTTGCCCAGCTGCTCGAGTGCGTCACGGAGGAGCAGGGCGATGTTGTACTCCCCGGCCACGAACGCCGTCGCCTCGGGATGCGCCTCGATGAAGGCCACCAGTCTCGCGACGTCGTCCTCCGGGCGGTCGGTGGCGCCGGGCAGCGTCGACTCGACGTCGTGGAAGGCCAGCCGGTCGTCGAGGGCCTTGTCGTTGCGAGCGTGTGCCCCGACCCAGCCCCGCCTCCGGTCGTCGTTCGACGTCACGCGGCTGTCCGACGTGACGAGCGCGACCCGACGGTGGCCGAGACCGAACAAGTGCTCGGTCGCCGCAGCGCCGGCACCGATGTTGTCAGTGGAGATGTCGGAGACCGGGATGCCCTCGTACCGACGGTCGAGGATCACCACCGGGAACCCGGCCGGCAGCAGTTCGAGCACCCCCGGTGGGATGAACTCGGAGCTGCTCGGCAGCACCACCAGCCCCTGGACCCGCGTCGCGAGTGCACGGATGGCGGCGTCCTCCGCGTCGTGGTCTCCGTGGGTCCGCTTGACGACGACGTCCGTCTCGGTCCCGGCCTCGTCCAGCATGCCCTCGAGCACCCGGGTCCCGAAGGTGTCGTCGAAGTTGGTGATCACCACTCCGATGTCGACCTGGTCCGTGGGACGGATCCGAGCGGCAGGGTCGGCGCTGACCACGGTCGTGCCGACCCGCGGCCGCCGCGCGACGTACCCCTCCTGCCGGAGCATGTCGAGCGCTCGACGGAGTGTGATCGCACTGACGGCGTAGTGCGCGAGCAGCTCGGCCTCGGACGGTAGGCGCTGTCCGACCGCGAACTCGCCGGAGCGGATGCGCGACCGGAGGTCCTCGAACGTCGACTGGTACAGCATTCCGCTCCCTTGTCGTCCCAATCCGTATATTCTAAGCACCGAGCGGTCGGGGCGGTACTGGGACGCGTGGTCCCCGTCCTCCCCGTTCCGTCGAGGCGACGACGCGCAGTGTTGCCCCGTGTGACGACCGCATGGGAATACCGAACGCCACTCTGCGATTCTCGTCCCCGATGAGCATCACCGACCCCGACACGACGCACGACGCCGCCGCCTCCTGGGACGCCTGGCGCGCAGCCCGCCGCGAGCGGGTCACCGGCGCGCAGGGCGACCTGGCGCTGATCCGCACCGAGTGGCTCCCGATCGGCCAGGAGCCCGACCTCGAGGCGGCGCTCGCCGACCAGCCGGCGACGGTCACCGCGACCCGTGTGCGTCGGATCGACCTGGACACCGGCGAGCCGCAGCACGGCTACCGCCTGTGGGACGCCGAGTCCCCGGCGATCCGGTCCTACATCGACACCCCGGTGTTCCCGTACGACCCGTCGTGGCGGATCACCGCGCACTTCACGCCCGCCGAGCCCGGCCGGACGATCCCGTACGAGCACCTCCGCGACGCCGCCGGTGCCACGCGCGACCTCGTCGTCCCCGGGGACATCACGGCGACGATCGGCGACCGCGAGTACACGCTCAGCGCCTTCGACGACGACGGGACCCTGCTGCTCGTGTTCGGCGACCCGACGAACCGCAGCACCGACGAGTCGGAGCGCACCTACGGCACCGGCCGCTTCCTGTTCGTCGAGCGGCCGGAGGGGTCCTCGACCGGCGAGGAGTCGGACGTCGTCCTCGACTTCAACCAGGCGTTCGTGCCACCGTGCGGGTTCAGCGACCAGTACAACTGCCCGCTCCCGCCCTTCCAGAACCGTCTGCACGTGCCCGTCCACGCGGGCGAGCGCCACGTCGCGCACCGCGCCTGACGCGTCACGCGGCCGTCGGCCGCACAGCCACACCCTGCCTCCACACACCCCCCGAAGCACCAGGAGTCCCGTGAAGACCCGAATCGTCGCGCTCGCCGCGTCCGGCATCGCCCTCAGCCTCGCCCTCGCCGGCTGCTCGTCCTCCGGGGGCGGCGGATCGTCGTCGGGCGGGAACGCCACCGTGGCGATCGGCTCGCTGTACGAGCCGACGAACCTGTCGAACGTCGACGGCGGCGGCCAGGGCGTCAACGAGGCGTTCCAGGACAACGTCTACGAGGGGCTGTTCCGCCTCGGGGACGACGGCAAGGTGACGCCGCTGCTCGCGAAGTCGTACGACACGTCCTCCGACGGGCTCACCTACACGTTCACGCTCCGGACGGGCGTCCAGTTCCACAGCGGCGCGGAGCTCACCAGCGCCGACGTGAAGAGCTCCATCGAGCGCGTCACCGCCGAGGACTCACAGTCCTCCCGCAAGTCGAGCCTGGCCGTCGTGGAGTCGATCGAGACCCCCGACGACGAGACCGTCGTGGTGCACCTGTCGCAGCGGTCGATCTCGTTCGTCTACAACCTGTCCTACGTCTGGATCGTCCCCGCGGGGGAGACGAAGCTCAAGACCGAGGAGGACGGCACCGGGCCGTACACGCTCGACACCTGGAAGCGCGGCTCGTCGATCACGCTCGAGCCCTTCGCCGACTACTGGGGTGAGAAGCCCGCGAACGGCGGGGTCGAGTTCGACTACTTCACCAGCGCCTCCACGCTGTCGAACGCACTCGCCAGCGGTCAGGTCGACGTCATCACGAGCATCCAGTCACCCGACGCCCTGTCCCGGTTCACCGCGGACGAGTCGAAGTACACGGTCAGCGAGGGCGACTCCACGACCAAGGAACTCCTGGCGTTCAACGACGCGGAGGGCCCCTTCACCGACGTGAAGCTCCGCCAGGCGATCTCGGCCGCCGTCGACCGGAAGGCCCTGCTGAAGGCGATCTGGGGCGACTACGGCACCGTGAACGGCTCGATGGTCCCGCCGACCGACCCCTGGTACGAGGACCTGACGAGCGTCAACGCGTACGACCCGGCGAAGGCGAAGGACCTGCTCGCCGAGGCCGGCCACGCCGACGGGTTCTCCTTCACGCTCGACACCCCTTCGTACGACCCGCACCCGGCCGTCGCGCAGTACCTGCAGAGCGCGCTGAAGAAGGTCGGCGTGACCGTCGACATCAACACGATCAGCGCCGACGAGTGGTACACGAAGGTGTACCAGCAGCACGACTTCGAGGCGACGCTGCAGGAGCACGTCAACGACCGCGACGTCGTCTTCTACGGCAACCCGGACTTCTACTTCGGGTACGACAACAAGGCGGTCCAGAAGGACATCACGGACGCCGAGCAGGCTCCGTCCGAGGACCAGCAGACGGACCTGCTCCGGAAGGCGAACGAGCAGATCGTGCGGGACGCCGCGAGCGCGTGGCTGTACCTGTACCCGCAGATCGTCGTGTCGGACAAGGACGTCACGGGATACTGGAAGAACGGGCTGAACTCGCAGTTCCCCGTCTCCGACATCACCGTCTCCTAGTACCGACCGACCAGGCAGGATCCGCACCCCCGCATGACCGCGTACGTCCTCCGCCGCCTCGGCATCCTCGTGCTCTCGCTCGCGGTTGCCCTGGTGGTGGTGTTCGCGCTCCTGCGGATCCTGCCCGGCGACCCGGCCAACGCGCTCCTCGCCGCGAACGCGACGCCGGACCAGATCGCGGCGGCCCGGCGGGAGGTCGGCTCCGACCTCCCGCTGGCGCAGCAGTTCGTGCAGTGGATCGGCCAGATGCTGCACCTCGACCTCGGCACGTCGTTCACGAGCGGGCTCCCGGTGCTACCCGACCTCGCCCAGCGCCTGGTCGTCACCGTGCCGCTCACCCTCATCGCGTTCGGCATCGCCGTCGTCGTGGCCTGCGTCGTCGGGTTCGTCGCCGCTGCCCGTGCCGACCGCTGGTACGGCGTGCTGCTCTCCGGGGTGACGCAGCTCGGCATCGCGGTCCCGGTGTTCTGGATCGGCATCCTGCTCGTGCAGGTGGTGTCGCTGCAGTGGGGTCTGCTGCCGTCGAGCGGCTTCCCGCGTGACGACTGGACGTACCCGGGCGACGCGCTGGAGTCGCTCGCGCTGCCGATCATCACCGTCGCGGTCGTGATGACGGCCTCGATCGCGCGCTACGTGCGGAGCGCGGTGCTCGACGTCCTCGGCGCTGACCACATCCGCACCGCCCGGGCGCTCGGGGCGTCGACGGCGTCGGCGTTCCTCCGGCACGGCGTCCGGTCGGCGGTCGTCCCGGTGATCGCGGTGCTCGGCATCGAGCTCGCGTCGACCTTCCTCGGCGCGGTCGTCGTCGAGAGCGTCTTCGCCCTGCCCGGACTCGGCAGCATGCTCATCACCGGCATCGAGCAGCACGACTACCCGAGCATCCAGGGCGTCCTGCTCGTCTCCACCGTCGCGGTGCTCGTCATCGGCTTCGTCGCCGACGTGGTGCAGCGCATCGTCGACCCGCGTCTGCGCACGAGCGTCTCGGGGAACCGATGAGCGCGCGCCGGTCGGTGTCCCTGACCACGGGCATCGTGCTCGTCGGCGTGGTCGTCGTCGCCGCGGTCGTCTCGCTCGTCTGGCTGCCCTACTCGCTCTACGACACCTCCGGCGGCCGACTCACGCCGCCGGGTGCCGCGCACTGGCTCGGCACCGACACGCTCGGCCGCGACCTCGCGACGCAGCTGCTCATCGGCGCCCGCATCGCGCTCGCGACCGGCATCGGCGCCGTCCTGGTCGGTGGTGTCCTCGGCACCGCCATCGGGCTGGCCGCGGCCTTCGCTCGGCCCTGGCTCGACGACACGCTCTCCGCCGTGCTCGACATCGTGATCGCCTTCCCGACGCTGCTCGTCGCGATGCTGCTCGTCGCTGCGCGCGGTGCGTCGCTCGGGACCGCGATCGTCGCCATCGGCCTCGTCATGGCCGCCGTCGTCGCCCGGCTCGTCCGGATCCTGGCCCGACGGGTGCTCCGCCAGGACTACGTCACCGCGGCGCGGACCTCCGGCACGACCTGGCCGCGGATCGTCACCCAGCACGTGCTCCCGAACATCTGGCCGACCCTCGCGGTCAACCTCGCGCTGCAGTTCGGGCTCGCGGTCCTCGCCGAGGCGAGCCTGTCGTACCTGGGCCTCGGTGCGCCGCCGCCGAACGCGTCCTGGGGGCGGATGCTCCAGGACGCCCAACAGACCGCGTTCGAGGCACCCGCCGGTGTCCTCGCGCCGGGCCTCGCGCTCGTCGTCCTCGTCATCGGTGCGAACCTGCTGGCGGACGGGCTCCGTGACGTCGCGGACCCGACCCGTCGCGGACGGCGCGCGGCGCGCGGTGCCGCCCCGGGCCTCCCGGCCGGTGCGCCGGTCGCCGGTGACGGCGTCGGCACCGCCATCGGACCGGTCGCGTCCGCCACCGACGACCCGGACGGGAGGCCCGCATGACGTCCGCCATCGAGGTCACCGACCTCCGCATCACCACCGCTGACGGCACCCCGCTCGTCGACGGCGTCTCGTTCTCCGTGGACGTCGGCGACCGCCTCGGCATCGTCGGTGAGTCCGGCAGCGGCAAGTCGCTCACCGCGCTCGCGGTCATGGGGTTGCTGCCGACGGGGCTGACCGCCACCGGATCGGTCCGCGTCGGCGACGTCGAGGTGATCGGCGCACGCGAGCGCAGCCTGCGCGACGTCCGCGGTTCGGTCGTCGCCCCCGTCTTCCAGGAGCCGATGACCGCCCTCGACCCGCTCATGCGCGCCGGCGACCAGATCGCCGAGCCGCTCCGGCGGCACCGCGGACTCCGCGGGGAGGCCCTGCGCGCCGCGGTGCGCGAGGCGATCGCCGACGTCGCCCTCGCCGATCCGGAGCGCGTCGCCGGGTCGTTCCCGTGGGAGCTGTCCGGCGGTCAGCGGCAGCGCGTCGCCATCGCGATGGCACTCGCGTGCCGGCCGCGGGTCCTCATCGCGGACGAGCCGACCACGGCGCTCGACGTCACGGTGCAGGCGCAGGTGCTCGACCTCCTCGACCGGGCCGTGACCGAGCGGGGGATGGGGCTGCTGTTCATCAGCCACGACCTGCCGGTGGTCGCACGGACCGTGGACCGGGTGCTCGTGCTCGAACACGGTCGTGCCGTCGAGCAGGGTCCCGTCCGGGACGTCATCGCCGCACCCACCCACCCGTACACGCAGCGGCTCGTCGGCAGTGCCCGGACGCTGCAGGACGCGCTCGACGACGGCCGACGCGGAGGTCCGCGATGACCGCGCTGCTCGAGCTGTCGGACGTGACGTTCCGGTACCCCGGCCGTGGCACGCGCCGCACGGGGGGCACGGGCCTGGCGCTCGACGGCGTCTCGTTCGCCGTGCAGCCCGGCGAGCACCTCGGCATCGTGGGGGAGTCCGGCGCGGGCAAGACCACCGTGCTCCGGATGCTCCTCGGGCTCGCGGCGCCGGACAACGGCTCCGTGTCGTTCGACGGCGCGCCCCTCGACCTCGGCGACCGGGCCGCACTCCGTCGGTTCCGCACCGCCGTGCAGCCGGTGTTCCAGGACCCGTACTCGTCGCTCGACCCCCGCCAACGCATCGACCGCATCGTGGGGGAGCCGCTGCGCTCCCTCGGGGTGGCGTCCGGGTCGGAGGCGTCCGACCGTGTCGCCGCCGCGCTGCGGGACGTCGGGCTCGGCGCCGATGCCGGTCGGCGGTACCCGCACGAGTTCTCGGGCGGACAGCGACAGCGCATCGCGATCGCCCGCGCCGTGGTGTCCGGTCCCCGGGTGCTGGTGGCCGACGAGCCGGTGAGCGCGCTCGACCTGACGACCCGGGTCGCCGTCCTCGAGCTGTTCGAGCGGCTCGCCGAGGAGCACGGCATGACGATCGTGCTCGTCTCGCACGACCTCGCGGTGGTCGCACGTCTCTGCGCGGCGACCGTGGTCCTCCGCGGCGGTCGGGTCGAGGAGCAGGGCGACACCGGTGCGGTCCTGGCGTCGCCCAGGTCGGACTACACGCGGGCGCTGCTCGACGCGGTGCCGCGGCTGCCGCGCTGAGGCAGTGTGCCCGGGCGTCGACGAGCACCGCCGACGTGTCGGGCAGTGGTCGGCGATCTCCCGACTCCGCGCTGCCGCCGCGGGCGACGTGCAGCGCCCGGCCGCCGTGCGTCCAGCCGGGTGGAGACCTGCTCACCAGAACGGTGTGGTCGTGCGACGCGCGGCAGATGCGATGTGTCGGATGATGGGTCGGTGAACCGGACCGATCGTCTCTACGGCCTCGTGGAGGAACTGCGGGCCGTGTCGCCGCGTCCGCGGAGCGCGCGTCGTCTCGCAGAACGCTTCGAGGTGTCCGTGCGGACGATCGAGCGGGACCTCGCTGCGTTGCAGCAGTCGGGCCTGCCGATCTGGGCGGAGCCCGGCCGGACCGGTGGGTACGTCATCGACGCGTCAGCAACGCTCGGCCCGGCGGGGTTCACGCTGGACGAAGCCCTCGCGGTGCTGATCGGGCTCGGCTCGCTCCGCCACAGCCCGTTCCGGCAGGCCGCACAGACCGCCGCCCGGAAGATGCTCGCGGTCATGCCGGACCGGGACGCCGCACGTGCCAGCGCCTTCGCATCCCGGGTGCACTTCCTGGAGAGCGAGGACGACGCGGTCGTGCCGATCGAGTTCGCCGAGGCGCTCCGTGCGGACCGTGTGGTGCAGCTGCGGTACCAGGACGCCGGCGGTGCGGAGTCCGTGCGTGACGTCGAACCGTTGGGGTCGATCGGGAAGGACGGGCAGTGGTACCTGATCGCCTGGTGCCGGCTGCGCGACGGCGTGCGGGCGTTCCGTGGAGACCGCATGCTCTCGGTCCGGGTCACCGACGAGCGGCCCCCGATGCGGGCGCTCCGCGCTGAGGACCTCGCGATCCAGTACGGACGACTCCGCTCGGTCGTCGACGACTGATCGGCAGCCGACGTCTTCCGCGGAACACCGACAGGACGGTGTCGCGACGACCCGTGATGCTGATGCTCCAACCTCATCAGCGCCTCTGAAGGAGCCCCATGTCGTTCGCATCCATCCGCATCGTCACCGACGACCTCGACGGTCTCGTCGCGTTCTACGAGCGGGTCACCGGCCAGCAGGCCGAGCGCCCCGCCCCGGTCTTCGCGCAGTTCGTCGGCCCCGGCGCGAGCCTCGCGATCGCGAGCACCGCGACCGTCGCCGTGCTCGGCGGCGCTCTCACTCCTGCGACGAACCGATCGGTGTTCATCGAGTTCGAAGTCGCTGACGTCGACGGCGCTTTCGCCGAGCTCGGGCTCACGAGCGAGGACGTCGTCCTCGAACCGACCACGATGCCCTGGGGCAACCGCTCCGCACTGGTCCGTGACCCCGACGGCAACGTCGTCAACCTGTTCAGCAGGCCGACCACCGACTAGGCAGCCCGCCGCGCTGGCGACCGACGGCAGCTGACGGCGTCGACCCGGCGCCCAGCCGCCACCTGCGGTCGGGGAGCGCGGGGCAGGGCACCAGTTCAGGGCCGGTAGCGCGCCTCCCGACCGTCACACCGCCGACCGCGCTCACCGACCCGGTCGGGTCAGGGGGCCGGAGCGAACCCGAAGGCCGAGGGGTCCCGCCGGATCGCGTGCAGGATGCCCCGGATGTTCCAGGAGGCGGTCCCGACCTCGATCCGGTAGTCACCGGGTGGTGCCAGCCGAGCTGCGATCTCCTCGTTGTTGGCCCGGGTCACACCGTCTCGCAGGAGCAGGCGCCCACAGTCGCGGGTCGAGATGACGACCTGGGCGATCGGCCCGCCGATCCCGCGAGAGGACGTCGACTGCATCTCGCCTTCCGCTGACGTCACCTGGCAGGTGATCGTCGTCTTGTGGTCGGCGTCGTAGGACTGGACGACAGCCGGGCCGACGAAGACCACGCCGACGATCACCAGGATCGCAGCGATCCCGGCACCGAAGCGGAACCAGGCCCGACGTTGACCGGGACGGACCGACCGCGTTCCGCCGCGGTCACCTGTCGTGCTCGTGCTCGCGCTCCGCCTGCCCACGTCTGCCCTTCGTCGAGTGCCGTGCGTCATCCTGCCCGATGAGCGAGCGCGGCTCCCCACGGGGAGCGGTCACGACGCCAGGAAGTCCGAGACGTGCCGCTCGCCGTCGAGCGTCGCCGGACGCGAGCGGTCCTCGGCAGCGGGGGCTGAGCGCCCGGTCGATCCGGTGCGGTCACTCCAGGAGCGACTGCACCGCGTTCCACAGGTCGTGCTGCTGTCCCCCGGAGAACCAGGCACCAGTCCGCTTGTAGCGGTAGGCCCGGTCGCCCGCCCCGGCCCACCCGGACCCGTGCACGTGACCCACGGGACTCCCGTCCGCTCGCGTCACGTCCCACTCCGACGGTGAGCCGCTCGGAGACCCGTCGCGCGTCACGACGTAGTGGTGTCCGGCGTCCGTCTCGACCTCGAACCGCTGATGGTGATCGAGGTCGGCGTCGCGATCCTGTTCCCGGCCGTCGATCGTCACCCTCGCGATGTCCGCCTGCACGTCCACCATCCTGCACGGCATCGGCCGGAGGAACCGTTCGATCGACTGTCCAGCCGCCGACGTCCTCCCGCCTGCCCAGGCTCAGCGCACCCGCACCGTCACAGTCTCGATGCCCGCGTTGCCGTGCCCGTCCATCGCGTACACCGCGAGCTTCCAGTTGCCGGCAGTCGTCGGTGCGGTGATGCGCAGCGTCCCGTCGCCCGTGGTCGTCACCGGCGTCGGCCGGAGCGCCCCGTTGCCGTCGATCCACCGGCTCGTCACCGACACCCGGTAGGTCACGGTGTCGCCGTCCGGGTCGACCGCCGGAGCGGTCACGGTCACCGTCGACCCGGGTGCGACACCCGTCGAGGGCGAGGCGGCGATGCGCTGGATGACGGGCGGCCGGTTGCCGGTCACCGGCCCGCCGTACGCCTGCTGCACCGCGTAGTACGACAGGCGCTTGAGGCCACCGGTGCGGAGGTTCAGCCACACGCCCTGCTCGTCGTCCTCCACGCCGTAGTGGAACATCGTCGCGCCGAGGGCGACCCCGGGAGCGGCGGTCACGGCCTTCCACGCGTCGGTGTACGAGCGCGCTGCTGCGGTGTCGCTCGGCTGCTGCGGGACACCGTTCGCGTCCGCGGGGACCTCCCACGACCCGGCCGGCCCGGTCTCGGTGACCAGGTACGGCTTCGTGTAGCCGCCGTCCCGCCACTTCTGCTGCACCCAGCCGATGCCGCCGTAGGTGTTCACCGCGTAGAGGTCGAGGCTCGGGGTGTACTGCCGGTACAAGTCCCAGGCCTCGGTCGTCGCGTCGGTCGACGTCACGGGGTGCGCCGGGTCCGCGGCGTGGATCGCCTTCGCGACCTGTTCGACGTACTCGGCGTAGGCGACGCGCTGCGCCTCGCCCTGGCCGAGCATGACCTCGTTGCCGACGTCCCACATGAGGAGTCCGCGGTGGTCGCGGTAGCTCGTGACGGTCTTCGTGATGCTCGCGAGCGTGTTCGACTTGTACGCGGAGTCGTTCACGTAGTCGACGTCCTGGTTCAACCAGAGGCCGGCGACGACGCGGATGCCGTGTGCCTCGGCGGCGTCGAACAGCTGACGGGAGGACGCGTCGGTGCCCCACGTCCGGACCGTGTTCACGCCCATGCCGGCGATGTCCGCCATGTACGACGACGCCTCGGCGGCCGGGGGACCGTACGTCACGCCCTTGACGAGCCAGGGCTTGCCGTCCACGGTCAGCTGCCACTTCCCCTGCGAGCCGGTGACCCGCACCCCCGCGGCAGGCGACGGTGCCGGCGTGGTGGGCGTGGGCGGCGTCACCGGGGTCCCCGTCACCTGGAACTCCCACAGCGAGTAGCCGTGGACGGTGCCGCGCTGCACGCCGAGCATCCGGACGTACCGGCCCGTCCCGGACACCGCCTTCCGGACGACCCCGCCCTTGCCGGCGGTCACGTTCGAGACGGTGGTCCAGGTCTTCGCGTCGGCCGACACCTGCAGCTTGTAGGCCTTCGCGTACGCGACCTCCCACCGCAGGGTGATGCTCGAGATCGTCGCCGTGCGGCCCAGGTCGACGCGCAACCACTGCGCGTCGGTCCGCGCACTCGCCCACCGTGTCGCGGTGTTCCCGTCCACCGCCTTCGCGGCCGACCGCGAACTCGAGTCGGTCGACGACGCGACGGCCGGCCGCCCGGTCGACAGGACGGACGGTGCGGCGCTGGCGGCCGGTGTCCGCAGCGCCACGAGCAGGGCGGCGAGCAGGACGACCGCGAGCACCGCCGCGGCCAGTCGGACGGTCGTGGTGACGGTGCTGCTGACGGCGCGCATCGAGATCCTCCGGTCGTATCCGGGCAACGCTACGGAGCGTCGACGTCACCGGTCAACGGCTCGGAGTCGCCCCAGTCCGAGGGGCCGTCAGGGGACGTCCGCGACCGGTACCGTCCGCGCCGACGCCTCAGCTCCGGATGACCTCGAGCCTCCCCGGCCCGATCGGCACCACCCCGGCGCGGTAGTCGATCCGGCCGCCGGTCGCCGTGGCGGCATCGACCCGCACCGCGGCCGCGCCGAACCGCCAACCCCGGTTGATGCAGTACACGCCGAACTCGACGACGCCCTCGTCCGGCAGCACCCAGGTGCCGGAGCCCCACTGCGCGGGGTGCCCGACGCCGTCGACGGTGACGGTCGGCCGCGCGCCCCAGGCGAACCAGGGCTTGCGCAGTCGGAGTTCGACCCGGCGGCGGGTGGTGCCCGAGGGCGACGGAGCCGGTGTCACCACCCGAGCGTCCCGGGTTCGCCCTTGAACGGCCCGACGATGTCCGCGGTGATCCAGCCGCCGTAGAAGTCGCCCGCCTGCGCCTGCACGCGTTCGCCGGCGACCTCGCACGAGTCCATCCGCGACGGGTAGACGGCGACGTGGTCACGCAGCTCGCCGTACCCCTGCCACGGGGACCGGTACGTCCAGGCACCCCGCGGCACGACCTCGTCGCCGCCGTGCACGTCGAAGTACGTCGCACTGCCCTTGAACTCGCACATGCTCGAGCCACTCGTCGGCACGAGCGCGCCGGGGGCGAAGTCCGCGATCGGCAGGTAGTAGACCGGCGGGTGGCTCGTCTCGAGGACGCGGAGGGCCGCCGTGGTGTCGGCGATGACCTGCCCGCCCAGGCGCACGACGACACGGGCGCCGGTGCGCTCGACGCGCGGTGGCCGCGGGTAGTCCCAGACCGACTCCTGACCGGGTCCGGGCTGCACGGGAACGGGGTGGCCGGGGCTGCGTCGCGTCATGCTCCCGTTGTACCCGCCGGTGGTCGCCGGACTGGAGGCGCGTCACCAGCTGGCACCGGGCCTCCCGTCCGGGACGCGGGGGCGACGGCGACGCACCCCTGGCCACAGGACCGTGGCAGGGCTACGCTCGCGGGCACACCACCTCCTCAACGACGAGAGGCTGTCCCGTGCGCCGAACCATCGCGATCACCCTCGCGGCCGTGACCATCGTCGGGGCCCAGGCCCTGGCCGGCCCCGCAACCGCCGCTCCCGCACCACCCGCCACCGCCCGCCACCACGCCCCGGCGGCGACGCACCAGAACCCGATGGCCCTGCGCCTCCCGGACGGCGAGACGGCCGCGAGCTGCGCCGACCCGACCGCCCTGCACGGGGTCGGGCGCGACCGGAACTGGTACCTGTACTGCACGACCGACGCGATCTCGGAGACGGAGACGACCCCGGACGGCGCACTCGTGCAGCACAGTGTCCCGACGTACCGGTCGACGGACCTGACGAACTGGACGTACGTCGGCGACGCCTTCGACACGAAGCCGGCCTGGGTCGGCGAGGCGAACGGCATCTGGGCCCCGGACGTCGTGTACCGCGCCGGATCGCGGGGGAAGCCGGGGACCTGGTTCCTGTACTACACGGCGTCGGACACCCCCTCGGCGACCGGTCCGACCGGCGGCGGCTCCGCGATCGGGGTCGCGACGAGCAGCAGCCCGACCGGACCGTGGACGGACTCCGGCGGACCCGTCGTCGCGCCGCAGACCGCGCCGAACGGTGACGGCTTCCGGTGGTCGTTCGACCCCGAGGTCATCACCGACTCCGGCCGGACCTACCTGTACTTCGGCAGCTACTTCGGCGGCGTGCACGTGCGGCAGCTCACGGCCGACGGCCTGCGTTCGCGTCCGGAGACCGAACGCCAGATCGCGATCGACAACCGGTACGAGGGGTCGTACCTGATGCGGCACGGCGGCTGGTGGTACTACATGGGCTCCGCGACGAACTGCTGCAACGGATCGCTCACCGGGTACGGCGTCTTCGTCGCCCGCTCGAAGAGCCCGCTCGGGCCGTTCCGCGACCGCGACGGCGTCGCGATCACGGACACCCGGGTGGGAGGCTCGCCCCTCCTCGCGCAGAACGGCAACCGCTGGGTGGGCACCGGCCACAACACGGTCGTCACCGACTTCGCCGGTCAGGACTGGATGATCTACCACGCGGTCGACCGGACCGACCCGTACTACGCCGGGCAGACCGGGTACACGAAGCGCCCGGCGCTCATCGACCCGATCGACTGGGTCGGCGGCTGGCCCGTGGTGCGCGGGGGAGCAGGACCCTCCGACTCCGTGGAGCCCGCCCCGGCGGCACAGCCCGGGCAGCGCTCCGCGTACCGGCCGCGCCTCGCCCCGGTCGACGTCCCGGCGCGGACGATCCGGTCGCTGTCCACCGAGTTCGACGGCACCGCGCTGCCGCCGACGCTCACGTGGACCCGGCAGCCGGACAGTGCCACGTACGGGGTCTCCGGCGGTGCCTTCCGGTGGCAGACCCAGGACGCCGACCTGCATCCGCCGCAGACGCCGCTCGCCTCGGTGCTGACCGAAGCGGCACCCGCCGGGGACTACGTCGTGGAGACCCGGGTGCGGATGGACACCCCGGCGACCGGTGACTCCTTCAACTACCGGCAGGGCGGACTCGTCGTGTACGGGGACGACGGGAACTACGTCCGACTGGTGTCCAACTCGATCTTCAACACCCGGCAGACCGAGTTCGGCAAGCAGGTCAGCGGTCAGCCGGACGGTGCGCCGAGCTACGGCAACATGGTCGTCGGGCCGGTCGGGGACGCCACCACGCTCCGGATCGTGCACCGCGTCGTCGACGGGGAGCACCGCTACACGGCGTACACGAGCATCGACGGCCGCCACTTCGTCCGGGGTGGCACCTGGACGGCCGACCTCGGGTCGACGCCGCGCATCGGGCTCATCTCGCTCGGTGGTGCCGGGTCGACGAGCACGTTCGAGCACCTGCGGGTGAGCACCGTCCGGTCGACGCGGTAGGGCGCACGAGGAGGAGCGGTCAGGGGTCGGCGGGTCGTCGGCCGGACGGGCTCGGTGGCGGCTGACACCGCGGGCACCACCAGACCCGTCGGGCCGGCGAGCCGACGACCTCCACGTCGTCCCGGGCGGCCACCGTCGTGCCGCAGCGCAGACACCGCCGCCCGGCTCGGCCGACCACCCAGTGCCGTTCGCCCCGTCGGAGCAGACCCGTGGTGACCTGGTACGCCTCCGGCACGGTCGCCGAGTGGTGCAGCATCCGCCGGGCCGTCGCGACCAGGGCATCGGCGTCGACGTCCCCGACGGGCCGGTCGGGGTGCAGGCCGCGGACGAAGCCGAGTTCGTTCACCCAGAGGTTGCCGAGTCCGGCCACCCGTCGCTGGTCGAGCAGGACGCTCCGGACGGTGGCGTCCGGCTCGGCGGTCAGGCGCCGGACGGCCTCGGCCGCGTCGAAGTCCTCGTGCAGCAGGTCCGGCCCGAGGTGCCCGACCACCGCGTGCTCGTCCACGGTGTCGACCAGGTTCACCACGGGGAGGTCGATGCCCCAGACGACCCGGCCGTCCTCGAGCCCGAGACGCACGCGAGCCCGCCGCGCCACGGTCGGAGGCAGCCGGCGACTCGGGGACGTGACGGTCCACGAGCCCTGCATGCGCATGTGGGTGTGCAGGGTCGTCCCGTCGTCGAACCGGGTGAGCAGGTGCTTGCCGTGCGTCGCGTGCGCGAGGACCCGACGCCCGGCGAGACGTCGACCCGCGGCCCCGCCGCCACGCAGCTCGCCGCTGACGACGCGCGCCCCGTCGACCTGCCGCAGGCGGGCGGCGAGCCGGTGGACGGAGTCACCCTCGGGCATGCGCCGACGCTACGACCGCCCACCGACACGCCCGCTGCCGGGGCCCGGACGGGAGGCACGGGGAGACCTGGCCACGGGCCTCCCGTCCGACGGGTGGTGGGCCGGACCGCTCAGGCGGCGGCGACCAGCCCCTGCGCGCGGTCGTCGGCAGCGTCCGCGCGGAGCATGCGGTCGGCCGTCCGGAGGGACAGCGCCATGATCGTGAGCGCCGGGTTCGCGATCACCGCGCTCGGGAAGACCGAGTTGTCCGCGATCCAGAGGTTCGGGACGTCCCACGACCGACCGGCCGCGTCGACCACCGACGCGCCGGGGTCGGTGCCCATCCGGGCGGTGCCGATCGTGTGCGCGGTGCGCTCGAGCACGCGGACGTCCTGCCCGCCCGCGGCCTCGATGATCGCGGTCATGGTGCGGACGGCGTGGCGCCGGATGGCCTCCTCGTTCGGGCCGGGCGTGAACGTGATCGTCGCCTTCCGGATCCCGTGCTCGTCGACCTCGTCGCCGAGGACGAGTCGGTTGTCGTCGTACGGCAGGCACTCGGCGTTGATGCCGACACCGGCCATGTGCGGGTAGTCCCGCATCGCCCGCACCAGGGCCGCGCCGCGGAGCCCGCCCCCGCGCACGAGCGACGTGGCGAACGTCAGCGGCTGCACGCCGAGGCTCTGGATCAGGTACCCACCGGCGAAGTCGGCGTCGGCCGGGCGGACGAAGTCCTCGGTGATGATCGAGGACGGGTAGCCGCGGTAGGACCGCATCGACTCGTCGAACCGGGCCCAGACCTGCGTGGCACCGTGCGCGGTGAAGTTCCGGCCGACCTGACCGCTGCTGTTCGCGATCCCGGTGTGCAGGAGCAGGCGGGGCGTCTCGACCCCGCCGGCCGCCAGGACGAGGGCACGGGTGCGCTGACGGTGTTCGCGACCGTGCTGCCGGTAGACGACGGCCTCGACCTCGCCCCGGGCGTCGAGCTCGATGCCGTGCACGAGCGCCTCGGCGCGGATCTCCGCACCGAAGGCGACGGCGGCCGGCAGGTACGTCGTGTCCATCGAGACCTTCGCGCCGTTCCGGCAGCCCTGGTGGCAGGAGCCGCACGAGACGCAGGCGTGGCGGAGGCCGTGGTGCTCCTGGTGCCGGTCCTCGGTGGTGAGCGCGACGGGGGCGTCCGTCGCGGTGATCCCGACGGCTGCGGTGCCGCGCATCATCATGTCCGACGAGGCGTTCCGGCCCGGCGGGCGCATCGCGTACCGACGTGCGGGGTCCCACGGGTAGTGCTCGGGGCCGGCGACTCCCACGTCGTGCTCGACCTGCTCGATGTAACGGACGAGCTCTGCGTGGTCGACCGGCCAGTCCACGCCCTCGCCGGTGTCCGACCGCAGGTGCAGGTCGTGCGCGCTCGGCCGCGGTGTGAAGGCACCCCAGTGCAGCGTCGACCCGCCGACACCGGTGCCGCTGTTGTTCGGACCGAAGGCGGTCGGGGCACCGCCGCCGCTGATCCGCTCCTCCATCCAGTTGATGTCCGCCGGTGCCTCGACCTCGTCGGGCAGGTGGTCGCCGGGCTCGGTGTTCCGGCCGGCCTCGAGCGCGACGGCCCGCAGGCCGGCACGGGCCAGGCTCGCGAGGAGCGGTGCGCCGCCCGCACCGGTGCCGACGACGACCACGTCGACGACCTCGTCCTCGCCGTACCGGCGCTGGTGGTCGAGTCTCATCGTGTCGCTCCCGGTTCCCATGCTTCGCGTTGTCCGGCTCCCAGCAGCTGGAAGCCCTGCTTGCGCACGCCGTCCCCGCCGTTGGCGAAGCCGTCGTAGTCGATCGCGCCCATCGTCGCGGGGTGGGCGAGCCACTGCTTGACGAGGTCGACCCCGGCGTCCTCGGACCACGCCCGCAACTGCCCGGCGTCGAGGACCCCACCGGCGGGCGAGTACGTGCCCTCGTCCACGGCGTCGAGGACCTCGGCGAGGTGCTCGTCGGACACCGCGGCCACCGGGGCGAGGACGTCGAGTGCCGCCCGGTAGGCGTCCGGATCGGCGGGCATGCCCTCGGTCCGCCAGCCGTCACCTGCACCGGCGGCGAGCTGGGCGTCGACGCGCAGCGCGAGGTCGATCGCCCGGTCCGCGGCCTGCGGCACGACCACCCGGGCGACGGCGCGCAGGGTGTCGAGCTGCTGCGGGGTCAGTGCACGTGGTTCCGCCGCCGGGTCGTCGGGGAGCGCGCGCTCCGCGAGCACCCCGCGGGTCCGGGCGCTCACCCGCGGCGATGCGACGACACGGGCGGAGTCGGTCGGGACGGTCGGCCCGTGGTCGACGCGTCGGGTCCAGAACGACCGGATCCGGTCGGCGACCGCGTCCGGCTGTTCCCAGGGCAGGAGGTGCGCGGCGTCCGGCACGACGTCGAACTCGCCCCGGGTCCAGTGCGGGAGGGTCAGTCGACGTTGGGCGTCGGGGCCGAGGTCACCGTCGTCCGCGCCGGCGAGCACGAGGGCCGGCACCGGACTCGGCGCGATCGTGTCGGACCAGTCCTCGCGACTGCCGCGCAGCAGCCACGCCCTCCAGGCTGCCGGATCGGCCCGCTGCACGTCGTGCACGGCCATCGCGGACTCGTGCGGGGGCAGCTGGCCCGCGGTGTTCGCGTCCACGAACGCGGCGGCCTCGTCCGGCCCGATCTCGTGGTCGGCGGCCCAGTCGAGCATGGTCTGCCGACGTTCCTCGTCCATCGGCTCGGGGGAGAGGGGCGACGCCGCCAGGAGCACGACCGCCCGCAGTCCGAACAGGCCGTTCGCGCCGCTCATCGTGCGGCCGGCGACGACCGCGGCGACCTTGCCGCCCATCGAGTGCCCGATCAGCGCCCACTCGGTGGCGCCGCTGGTCCCGATCGCACGCTCGACGAGCACGGCCATCTCCTCGACGGTGGTGCCGCTCGCGGCCGGACTCGTGCCGAAGCCGGGCAGGTCGATGCCGACGAGGTCGAGGGTGCCGTGCAGGCGGGTCCGCAACGCGGCGAACTCCTCGGAGCTCGACCCGAGGGCGTGGAGGCAGAACGCGGTCGCCGTCATGGGTCGTTCCTACCGTCGGGGGAGCCGGTGTCCACAGCGCCGTGTACCCCGAGCGGGCACGACCCTCGGTCTCGATCGGTGCCGCTCCGCGCATCGGCTGAGCCGCAATCGGAAGCATGCGACCGTCGGGGTACAGGTCGATGCGTGTGGACCGGCCGATCCTGGGACCGACCTGGAAGTCGCGCGGCTTCCGTGACGAACGTCCTCTCCAGCCCGTCTCATCCGTGAACAGCACCCGCTGGGAACGTCCGGCGGGCCATCGGAAGGAGACACCATGACCGACACCACCACGACCACCGTCGCGACCACGTCGACGGGCAGCTCGGCGCTCACGTCCACGTCCACCGGGAAGACCATCGTCGACGACACCGTCGTCGCGAAGGTCGTCGGCATCGCAGCCCGCGACGTCCCCGGCGTGCACTCGCTCGGCAACGGAGCCGCCCGCGCCATCGGTGCCATCCGCGGTGCGATCGGGCAGCGTGACCTCAGCCAGGGCGTCAAGGTCGAGGTCGGCGAGAAGCAGGTCGCCGCCGACATCACCATCGTCGCCGAGTACCCGGTGCCCCTGCAGCAGGTCGCCGAGGACGTGCGTTCCGCGGTCTCCCGCGCGCTCGAGGAGATCGTCGGCATGGAGGTCGCCGAGGTCAACGTCACGATCCAGGACGTCTTCATCCCGGGTGACGACGACGAGGACGAGGACAAGAAGGAGCCGCGCGTCGCATGAGCGCCACACTGACCGGCGCCCTGATCGGCGCCCTCCTGGCAGTCGCAGCACTGCAGTTCGGCTTCTGGGGCTTCGTCCTCGTCGCCGTGTTCGCCGCCGTGGGTGCGCTCGTCGCGGCACTCGCAACCGGACGCGTCGACCGGGCCGCGCTGACCGACGTGCTGACCGGACGCCGGAGCTCCCGGTGACGGACGGCCCGGGCACGGTGCCGGGCCGCGTCGAGATCACCACCCGCGCCCTCACCTCGTGTGCGCGCGCCGTCGCCGCCGAGCGGCTCGGGGCACCCACGAAGCGGGTGCGGGTGGACCTCGGCGACGCGTCCGGGGCACTGGCCATGGACATCACCGGCCCGATCGCCGCTGGCACGGACCTCGTCGAGCGCACCACGTCCGCCGCCGCTGAGATCCGGAGCCGCGTGAGCGCCCTCACCGGTCGTCGGGTCGGCGCGGCCCGCATCGAGTTGACCGGGATCGTGCGCGAGCGCGACGTCCGGGTCCGGTAGGAGAGGACGCCATGAGCAACAATCCCGTCGAACGTCGGCTCCGTCGCCGGAGCGTGTACCGGTCCCGGTCGACCGCCGTGTCCGTGGCACTGGTGGTGCTTGTGCTGGTCGCGGCGTGGATCGGCACCGAGTCGGTGCTTCGTGCGATCGGAGCGCCGCCGCTCCTGGCCGACCCGCAGACGGCGGTCGACGCCGCACTCGCACCGGATGCGGCCTTCGTGACGATGATCGAGGTCATCGCCGCGGTGCTCCTCGTCGCCGGGATCGTCCTCGTGGTCCTGGCACTCAAGCCCGGCCGCCAGCACCGATCGGTCGTGGCGCACGGCCGCGGCGCCGTCGTCATCGACTCGTCGATCGTCGCCTCGACCGCCCGGAACGCCGCCGGTCGTGCCGCGGGTGTCCCCGACGGGCACACCACCGCGAGTGCCCGCGGCCTCCGCACCGAGGTGTCCGTGGTACCGATGTCCGGCATCCCGGTGGACTCCACGGCCGTCGAGCACGCCGTCGCCGAACGGCTCGGACAGCTCGACGAGCGGTTCGGCCGCCACGTCACCGTCCGCGTCAGCGAGAAGGGCTCCCTGTCATGACATCGAGCAACCGCACCATCAACCGGGTGATCCTGTTCGTGCTCGGCCTCGTCTCGGTCGTCGTCGGACTCGCGATGGGTGCCGGAGTCCTGCCCGCCGTCCGGGACGCACTGCGGCCGTACGTGACCATCCCCGACCGCGTCGAGGTCCCCGCGGCCTCGCTGTGGGTCGTGGCGGCGGCCTGCCTCGTCGTGGTCGTGCTCGGGCTCGTCTGGGTCCTCACCCGCGGGCGGGGCGGCACCGCGATCGCCGTCCGCGAGTCGGTCGGAGACGACGAGGTCACGGTGAACGTCGCCCTCGTCCGTGACGTCATCGACCACGAGCTGGCCGGCGTGCGCGACGTCGTCTCCTCGAAGGTCGACGTCTACAGGGTGCGCAAGCACCGCGCTGCACGGCTCCGCGTCGCGGTCCGCCGTGGCGGGGACGCCGTGACGGTCCTCGACGCAGTGGACGCCGCGATCACCACCCTCGACCGGACCCTCGGTCGTCAGGTGCCGGTCCTGGTGCACCTCACCGGAGGCACGCACGTGCCCGTCTCGAAGGTCTCGCGCGTCGTGTGACGGACCGTACGGGCCTCCCGGGGTCCTGCAGATGCTCCAGATAACGCATCACCTACTGTGTAGTGTGCCTAACTACTGAACGGGGAGCATGGTGGAGCGGTACACGCACCACCACGGAAGGACCGGTCTGATGCACTCGACACCCTCGAGTTCCACCTTCGTCGACGGGGACACCCCGACCGAGGCCATCGACATGACGGCTCTGTTCGCGGAGCAGTCGCGTGACGGCCTGCTCGACACCATCTGACCGGCACTCTCCGGTCCCGGGAGCGTCGATCTCGACCGCTCCGTCGCCCCCGGGTGACACCCCTGCACCACAACGGCACCTCGCGGTGCCAGTCTCGAAAGGCACTCCCATGAGCTTCCTCGGCTTCATCCTCCTCGGCCTCATCGCCGGCGCCATCGCCAAGCTGATCCTCCCCGGTCGTCAGGGCGGCGGCTGGCTCGCCACGCTCGTGCTCGGTGTCATCGGCGCCCTCATCGGTGGCTGGCTCGGTGGCCTCATCTTCGACGTGGGCTACGACGGCTTCTTCAGCATCCAGTCCTGGATCATCGCGATCCTCGGCGCGCTGATCGTCCTCGTCATCTGGGGTGCGATCACCGGTCGCCGCCGTTCTCGCGCCTGACCCTGCCGGAGCCCGGCACATCGCCGGCACCACGACGAGCCCCGCACCTCCTGGTGCGGGGCTCGTCTGTGTCACGCGCGCGATGTCGGAGGTCGTCGGCATCCTGGCAGTGCATGGACTCCGTCGAACAACCCCTGGTGCACATCGACCGCCGCGGTTCCGCCGTCGACGAGGCGGTCGCGTTCTACGAGCGCGTCTACTCGAGCCGGGACATCTCCATCGGGCGGGCTGCCGCCGAGGGGTTCTCGTGGCGCTACCGCCTCGTCGGGGACGACGCGGTGACCGTCGGGACGTCCTCGGTGGCGGCGCGTCGCTGGGGAACCATCGAGCCCGGGGACGACTACGTCCTGGCCTGGGCGTCCGCGCCGGGCATCCGGCTCGACACGGCTTCGTCGGACCCTGTCGAGATGCAGCCCGGCGTGCCGGTCATGTACCCCGCCGGGCGGGCGTTCGCCTTCGATGCCGTGCCGACCGCGCAGCACGTCATCCGGTTCGACCGCGCTTTCCTGGAGTCCGTCGCCGCCGCACGACAGGGTGACCTGCCGGCCCCGCTGCAGTTCGCGCGGCAGGCGGACCCGGGGGCCCTCCAGCGCCTCAAGGCCGTGGTGTCCGGAGCCGCCGGTGCCCTGCTCGAGCCGACGACGGCCCGCGACCGCCGGGCTGCGCTCGACACGGCGGTCGCCGAGGCGGTCGTGCTCGCGTTCGACGCCGTGCCGGTCCCGCCCTCCCGGCTCCTGGACGGCGGACCCGCGACGATGCGGACCGCCCAGGAGTGGATGGTCGCGAACGCCCGGCGACCGATCACCATCACCGACGTCAGCGAGGCGGCCGGGGTGGCGGTGCGGTCCCTGCAGGCCTCGTTCCGACGGCACACCGGTGCCTCGCCGATGCACTTCCTGCGACAGGTCCGCCTGCACCGGGTGCGCGCCGAGCTCGCCGCCGCCGACGCGAGCACCACCACCGTCGCGCAGGTCGCCCTCGGGTGGGGCGTCGGGCACCTCGGACGGTTCTCCGGCACCTACGCGGCCACGTTCGGCGAACCGCCGTCGGCAACGCTCCGCCGTCGTCCCGGCGGCTGACCGACCGGTCCGGGAGTGGCCGTTCCGGGCAGGGCGAGGGTGCCCCTCCCGAGCACGCGCGGACCCGCAGGGCCACGGCGGTGCGCACAGCGGACACCGTGTCCGGACGGCGTACTCGCGGGAGCCCGGCGGTTGGTCCGGCCGGGCGGACGCGGGATGCTGGTCCGTGCGCCTCCGAACCCTTCGGGACCAGCGCACCAGCAGGAAGAGCGCACCGTGAACGAGCGCATCCGTCCCTCCCTCCACGACCTCCGCCGCCAGCCCGACGAGTGGCACCGCCGCGGTCTGAGCCACCCCGACGAGATCGACGCGATGGTCTCGCGCCGGACGTCCGGGTCGACGCCCGCCGAACCCACCTACGCCGACTTCTTCACCGGCGTCTGACCCGGGACGCCGCCGGGGCACCGCCCGCTCCCGGCGCCGCCCGGCGCGCGTGCTCCCGGCGCGCGTGCTCCCGGCGCCGCACCCGGCGCGCGTGCGTAGGCTCGGCGTCATGTCCGACTTCACCGCCGACCAGGCCGCCGTCGTCCGCATCGAACGCGCCGAGGAGGGCCGCTGGGACCTCACCATCGTGAGCGACAGCGGCGTCCCGATGGGGCACGGCGTGCACCTCTTCGACCACACGCAGGACGACGGGGTCGACGAACTCGCAGCCGCCGCGGACTTCGTCGGCGGCTACGGGTTCCGGTTCGACGGCGAGGCCGTGCAGCAGGACGGGCCGGACGCGTTCTGGGCGCCGCTCTTCCGGAGCTGACGGGTCGCGCCCGAACCGGCGCCGCCCGGACCGGCCCTCCGCGGACGACGGTCACGGTCCGCGTTCCCCGGATGGGATGATGTCGCGGTGCCACCGATCGACGACGACAACGGGTTCCGCCGACAGCGGTTCACGGACGCCGGGGGAGCGGACTACACGGCGATCTTCCGGTCCGAGTACTCCGGTCGGGACCTCGTCGGGGCGACCGCGACGGTCACGGACGCGTTCGCGACCGAGGGCACGCGGTACGAGTACTCGCTGATCGGCGACGCCGACCTGACGCTCCGCACGATGAACGCGCACGGCGGCCGTCGTGGTGGCGTGATCGGTCCGCGGGACGACCACGTGCTGTTCTGGCTCCAGCAGGGCCGCCTCGAGATGCACTTCGCGGACCGGTCCCGGGTGATCGAGCCGGGGACGCCCTACATCGCCTCTGCGTCCGAGGCGTACCGCTTCGCCTCCGAGGGCACCGTCTACAACGGCGTGCACATCTCGGACGCGTTCCTGCGCCGGACCGCGGCCGAGCTCGGCTACCGGATGCCCTCGGGGCCGGTGCTGTTCGACCAGCAGGACGAACGCATCGCGCGGTACGGGCCGCTCCGGCGTCTGCTCCGTGAGGTCAGCCCGACGCTCATGGACGACCGGGTGCGCGGCGCGATGCGGACGGCCCTGAACCGCCGGCTCGCCACGGTCGTGCTCGACACCTTCCCCGTGCGGGACCGTGGCGACGACGTCCCGACCGCGAGCCGGATCCGGGACGCCATCGCGTTCATCGAGGAGCACGCACGCGACCGCCCCTCCGTCCCGGCCATCGCGGCCGCAGCCGGACTCAGCGAGCGCGGCCTGCAGGAGGTGTTCGCCCGCACCCTCGGCGTCACGCCGAACGGGTTCCTGCGCGACCACCGCCTGGACGAGGTCCGGCGGGAGCTCCTCCGCGGTGCGTCGCCGAACAGCGTGCTCGAGGTGGCCCGGACCTGGCGGTTCACGAACCCGAGCCGGTTCGCCGTCGCCTACCGGGCGCGGTTCGGCGAGGACCCATCGGCGACGCTGCGTGCGTCGACGTCGCAGCGCCCCGACGGCGGGTCGTCGTGGCGGATCCGGCGGGCGGTCGACTACATCGAGGCGCACCTGGACGGGGCGTGCTCGGTGGCCGACATCGCGGCGGCGGCCGGCCTCCGGCCGCGACGCCTGCAGCAGCTCTTCCGGGAGGAGCGGGGCACGACGCCCAGCGCCTTCCTCCGTGAGCTCCGCGACCGTCGCCGTCGCGGTGGCTGGCCGGAGCGACGCTCCTGACGGGCTGACGGGCTGACGCGCTGACGGGCCGGGAGGCGCGGGGCCGGGTGGGCCTCCCGTCCGACGTCCCGACGACGCCGCGCGTCAGCGTTCGGTCGTGGCGGGCGCTGCGGTGGCGAGCGCGACCATCTCGGCGACGACGGCGCGGAGGCGGACGGCCAGGTCCGCCTGGGACTGCACGGTGAAGCGGTGGGCGGCCTCGGACAGCGCCGACATGACGAGGGCGACGGCCGTGCGGGCGGTGTCCTCGTCGGTCCGGGTGGTGACCGCGGCGATGAGGGCCTGACGGGACTCGGCCATCCAGCGCATCACCATCGAGGTCATCTCGGGACGACGGACGAGGAGCTCCTTCGCGCGGGCGCGGTCGGCGGCGAGCGGGACGGTGTCCGCGACGAGGGTGCAGACGTCGTCGACGAGCCGGCCGTCCGCGGCTGCGAACCGGTCCCGCACGACGTCGGGGACCTCGACGGTGTCGAGCCCGATCGCGGCGTGCGCCTTCGACGAGAAGTAGTTGAAGAACGTCCGGGGGGAGACGTCGGCGTCCGCGCAGATCTGTTCGACGGTGACCCCGTCGAGCCCCTGCTCGGTGACGCGCGTCAGGGCGGCGTCGTGGATCGCCTGGCGCGTCTGCTGCTTCTTGCGCTCGCGGAGCGTGCACGGCTCGGTGCCGTCGGGGTGTGCGGGTGCTGCCGTGGTGGTCACGGGAGGACCTCCGGGGTGGGAGAGACGAGGACGGGCCGCCCGCGCGCAGCCGAGGGGACGGCGAGCGGACGGGCGGCCCGGGTGGTCACCGACGCTGGGTCGGGGTGGAGCCGGTCATCGGACCGGTGAACGAGCCTGCCTCGGCAGCGGCGAGACCGGCGTCGGTCTCGAGCTGTGCCTGCGCGGACATGTCCGCCTGCTCCTGCAGGGCCGAGCGCTGCCGCAGCGGCGGCACCTTGAAGAACCAGGTGAGCACGAACGCGAGGAGGATCACACCGAGTCCGACCCAGTAGATCGCGACGGACGAGGCGTTGAAGCCGGCCATGAACGGGCGGGTCAGGCGGGCGTCGGCGCCGGTCAGGAACGAGGTGTCGTTGGTGGCCGATGCGCTCGAGTCGTCGTGCGCGCCCTTCTCGATCTGCTTCGCGAGGTCGGGGACGACCTGGTCGACCCAGTAGGTGCGCTGTCCGGCGTCCTCCCAGTCGACCGCGAGCTTGCCGTCCACGACGCTGGCGTGCGCCTTGTCGGCTGCCGTCGCGAGCGCGGTGGCCTCGGCCTGCGGGGAGGCGTCGGAGACCTGCTGTGCGATGACGGTCTCGGCGGCCGCCGCGGGGAGCGTGCCGGCGGCGACCTGCGCCTGGACGGCGGTGGTGACCTGCTCGGTGACGGCCTGGTCGGCGGCCTGCTTCGCGGCGGTGGTGGCGCGCGCCAGGCCTGAGCCGATGCTGTCCTGGACCGGGTCGACGATCGGGTTCCAGATCTGGTCCATGACGCCCTGGTTCGCCTTCGCGCTGGCGACCCGCGGGTCGAGTGCGGCGTCGAGTGCGGACGTCAGGTCGGCCTTGTCGGCCGTCGCGTGGACGATGTTCGTCGGCATCACCGAGAACAGGATCGACAGGAGCACGGCGGTGCCGAGCGTGCCGCCGATCTGGCGGAAGAAGGTCGCCGAGCTGGTGGCGACGCCCATGTCCCGCGCCTCGACCGATCCCTGCGACGCGAGCGTCAGGGACTGCATGACCGAACCGAGTCCGAGCCCGATGAGGAACATGCCGATCATCAGGAACCAGAGCGGCTTGTCGATCGTCATGAAGGTCAGGACGACGTACCCGGCGGAGACGAGCGCGGTGCCGATCACCGGGAAGACCCGGTACCGGCCGACGCGGGCGACGATCTGACCGGAGACGATCGAGGCGATCATGAGGCCGCCGACGAGGGGGAGCGTGGCGAACCCGGACTCGGTCGGGGTGAGGCCGACGACGATCTGCAGGTAGAGCGGGATGGTCAGCATGGCGCCGAACATCGCGAACCCGACGAGGAAGCCGATGACGGTCGCCATCGAGAACGTGCCCGAGCGGAAGAGCTTCAGCGGGATGATCGCCGCGTCGCCCATCTTCGACTCGATGAGCAGCAGTGCGACGAGGCCGACCGCGCCGATGACGTAGCAGGCGATCGCGGCCGCCGACCCCCAGCCCCAGGTGCGGCCCTGTTCGGCGACGAGGAGCAGCGGGACGAGGGTGACGATGACCGCGGTCGCGCCCCACCAGTCCACGACCGGCTTGTCCTTCGTGTCGTGCACCTTCGGCAGGTGCAGGAAGACGATCACCATGACGAGCGCGGCGATGCCGATCGGCACGTTGATGAGGAGCACCCAGCGCCAGCCGGTGATGAAGAGGATCTCGGACGCGCCAGCGAGCAGACCGCCGATGAGCGGGCCGATGACCGAGGAGATGCCGAAGACGGCGAGGAAGTAGCCCTGGTACTTGGCGCGCTCACGCGGGGCGAGGATGTCGCCCATGATCGCCAGCGGCAGGGACATGAGTGCACCGGCACCGATGCCCTGCACGGCGCGGAAGGCCGCGAGCATGAGCATCGAGGTGGACATCGACGAGAGCACGGCGCCGAGGATGAACACCACGATGCCGAAGATGTAGAGCGGACGACGGCCGAAGACGTCCGAGAGCTTGCCGTAGATCGGCGTCGCGATCGTCGACGTGATGAGGTACGCCGTCGTGACCCAGGCCTGCTGGTCGAGCCCGTGCAGGTCGTCACCGATCGTGCGGATCGCGGTGCCGAAGACGGTCTGTCCGAGCGAGGACAGGAACATGCCCGCCATGAGGCCGTAGATGACGAGCAGGATCTGACGGTGGGTCATCAGGGGTTGCTGGCCGGGCGCGCCAGCGGTCGTGGCGTGCCTGTCCTGCACCGAGGTCGCTGCGGTGGCTGTTGACAATGGGGGTCCTTCTTCATCGATGTGCCCGGGCGGCGGACGCGTCGTCGGGCGGTGGCGAGGTCGGGCGGAGGCCGGGATCCGGACGGATCGCGAGGGCTGCTGCGCGCCGTGAAACCTTGCAGACGATGCAAAGTTACACCCGATAGTTCCACGACGCAACCATCTCCGCGGACCTTGCGGACCTTGCGGACCTTGCGGACCTTGCGGACCTTACGGACCTTGCGGACGGTGCGGACGGCTCCTCAGGAGAGGTCGCGCAGCGCCCGGTCGACCACGTCCTCCGGGCGACTGTCGTCCTGCTCGGCCCACCACCGGAGTGCCGCCGTCGCCGCCCCGATCACGACCGCTGCGGTGACCGCGGGCGCGAGCCCGTCTGCCCGGACCCCGTCGTGCTCGGCCACGAAGCGGACCAGGTGCTCCTCGGTGCCTCCGGGGAACCGGGGGGCCTCGCGGGCGAGGGTCGGGTTCGCCCGGATCACCCGGAGTCGGTGCCGGGTCGTCTCGACCACGGCGTCGGGGAACGTGGCGGCCGTACGGTAGGCGGCGCGGAGGCCGGCGCGCGCTGGTTCGTCAGCGGGGCGGGCGTCCAGGGCCGCGGTGAGGCGCTCGGCGAACTCGTCGAGGCCACCCCAGACGAGCGACGCCTTCGTCGGGAAGAGCCGGAAGAGCGAGCGCCGGCTGACCCCGGCAGCGGCGGCGACCTCGTCCATCGAGACGAAGTCGTACCCGCGCTCGTCGAACAGGCGGAGCGCGACGAGCGACACCCGGTCCGGGTCGATCGTGCGGGGTCGCCCGGTCGGCCGATCTGCCATGGGCCGATCCTGCCACGCGGTCGTCCGGGCGCCGGACTCTGGTGACTTCCGGCACTGAGTGCTAGAACTGTGCCGACGGGCGACCGTCGCCGGTGGGACCCGCCCGTCGGCTGCTCGACGAGGAGACACCATGACCGACCCAGCACCAGCCACCGCGTCCGCTGCCCGTTTCGCCGGCCGGACGGTGATCGTCACCGGAGCGGGCTCCGGGATCGGCCGCGCGACCGCCCTCCGCATCGCCACCGAGGGCGGCCGGGTGATCGCCACCGACGTCGTCGCCGACCGGCTCGACGCGCTCCGCAGCGAGCTCGTCGACGGCGCCGGACTCGACGTCGAGACCGTCGTGGGTGACGTCGCCGCCACCGAGACGATCGAGGCGCTGCTCGCCGTCGCCGGCGACCGTGTCGACGGGCTCGCGAACGTCGCCGGGATCATGGACGCGTTCCTGCCGCCGGACGAGGTCGACGACGCCACGTGGGAGCGGGTGTTCAGCGTCAACGTAACCGGGCCGATGCGGCTCACCCGTGCCGTGCTCCCGCTCATGATCGCCGCGGGCCGGGGGTCCGTCGTCAACGTGGCCTCCGAGGCAGCGCTCAAGGCCTCCGCCGCGGGAGCCGCGTACACGTCGTCGAAGCACGCCATCGCCGGCTACACCAAGAGCGTCGCCTTCTTCCACGGGCCGCAGGGCATCCGTGCGAACGCGGTCGCGCCGGGTGCGGTCGCGACGAACATCGAGGCCCCGATGCGGAGCGAGTACGCCGCCCGTCGGGTCGGCCCGATCATGCAGACCACGATCCCGCCGGTGGCGCAGCCGGAGCAGCTCGCGGCCGCCATCACCTGGCTGCTCAGCGACGACTCCGCGAACGTCAACGGGGCGGTCCTGCCGAGTGACGGCGGTTGGTCGGTCGTCTGAACCGGCCGCACGACGGACGGGAGGCCCGTGGCGGCGCCGCCACGGGCCTCCCGTCCGTCCCGTCCGCCCCGCGCCGTCTGGGGTGCGGTCCGAAAACGGGATACCGTTCCTCCTATGAGCACCGAGACGAACACCCCCACCGAAGCCGTCGACGAGGAGCCCGTGATCACCTTCGCCGACCTCGGGCTCAGCGATGCCGTCCTCAAGGCCGTCAAGGAGATCGGGTACGAGACCCCCTCCGCCATCCAGGCCGCCACCATCCCCACCCTGCTCGAGGGCCGCGACGTCGTCGGCCTCGCCCAGACCGGCACCGGCAAGACCGCCGCCTTCGCGCTCCCCGTGCTCTCCCGCATGGAGTCCGGCGCCAAGCTGCCGCAGGCACTCGTGCTGTCCCCGACCCGTGAGCTCGCGCTCCAGGTCTGCGAGGCGTTCGAGCAGTACGCGTCGCACATGAAGAACGTCCACGTCCTGCCCGTCTACGGCGGCCAGGCGTACGGCGTACAGCTGTCCGCCCTGCGTCGCGGGGTCGACGTCGTCGTGGGCACGCCGGGTCGCATCATGGACCACATCGCCAAGGGCACCCTCGACCTGTCCGAGCTGAAGTACCTCGTGCTCGACGAGGCCGACGAGATGCTCAAGATGGGCTTCGCCGAGGACGTCGAGACGATCCTCGCCGAGACGCCGGACACCAAGCAGGTCGCGCTGTTCTCCGCGACGATGCCCGCGCAGATCCGCCGCATCTCCAAGCAGTACCTCAACGACCCGGCCGAGATCACGGTCAAGGCGAAGACGACCACCTCGGCGAACACCACGCAGCGGTACCTCATCGTCTCGTACCCGCAGAAGGTCGACGCCCTCACGCGCATCCTCGAGGTCGAGGACTTCGAGGGCATGATCATCTTCGTCCGCACGAAGAGCGAGACCGAGACCCTGGCCGAGAAGCTCCGCGCCCGCGGGTACGCCGCCGCCGCCATCAGCGGGGACGTCGCCCAGGCCCAGCGTGAGCGCACGGTCAACCAGCTGAAGTCCGGCAAGCTCGACATCCTCGTCGCGACCGACGTCGCCGCCCGCGGACTCGACGTCGACCGCATCACGCACGTGGTGAACTTCGACATCCCGGTGGACACCGAGTCCTACGTGCACCGCATCGGCCGCACCGGTCGCGCGGGTCGTTCGGGTGCCGCGATCAGCTTCGTCACCCCGCGCGAGCGCCGACTGCTCTCGGCGATCGAGAAGGCCACCCGGCAGCCGCTCACGCAGATGCAGTTGCCGAGTGTCGAGGACGTCAACTCGACCCGCCTCACCCGCTTCGACGACGCGATCACCGCGGCCCTCGAGCAGCAGTCCCGGATCACCGCGTTCCGCGACATCATCGGGCACTACGTCGAGCACCACGACGTCCCCGAGTCGGACGTCGCCGCGGCGCTGGCCGTCGTCGCGCAGGGCGACACCCCGCTCCTCCTCGACCCGGCCGACGACCGCGTCCGCCAGCAGGCCGAGCGCGACGAGCGCCGCAGCCGTGACGACCGTCCCGCCCGGGACGGCGACCGTGAGCGCGACGGCGGCGACCGCCGACGTCGCTCGGTCCCCATGACGGCCTACCGCATCGAGGTCGGCCGCCGCCACCGTGTCGAGCCCCGGCAGATCGTCGGCGCTCTCGCCAACGAGGGCGGCCTCCGCCGCGACGACTTCGGTGCGATCCAGATCCGCCCGGACTTCTCCGTCGTCGAGCTGCCGTCGGACATGGGCTCGGATGTCCTCGACCGACTGCGCGACACCCGGATCAGCGGCAAGCTCATCGAGATCCAGCCGGACCGTCGCGGCCCGATCCGCCGTGACAGCGGTCCGCGCCGTGACGGCGGGCGCTACGGCGACCGGGACGACCGCGGTGGTCGCGACGACCGCGGGTACGGCGACGACCGCGAGGCGCGCAAGCCGCGTCACACGCGCGACTGACACGACCGGCCGCGCACGCGACCGACCACTGACGGGAGGCCCGGTACCACTGGTACCGGGCCTCCCGTCGTTCCTGTGCACACCCTGGTGTGCCTGCGGCGCGGTTCGGTACTGTGGACCCCGTCAGAGCCTCCGGGGGATCTTCTGCGCGGGGGTGCAGGTACGAAGAGAAGAGGGGTTCACCATGTCGCGTGTGCTTTCGACCGAGCAGGCGAAGACCGCCATCCGTCAGATCCAGTCCATCGTGAACGGTGGGTTCACGGACCAGATCTCGCAGCTCGATGCGCAGGGGCGCATCCTGTCCGACTCGAACGTGTGGGACGGGCCGCTGGCTGCGAACTTCCGTGGTTCGACGTGGCCGGAGACCAAGGCTGCGCTGGACAAGGCGAAGACGGAGCTCGAGCAGCTCCGCACGCAGCTCGACAAGATCTCGCAGGACATCTTCACCGCGGGTGGCGGCGCGTAACACCGCCCGACAGCGCCCGGGTCGTCGACTGGTTCGACGGCCCGGGCGTCGTCGTACCGGGCCGGCCGTCCCCAGATCGGGGCGTGGTGCTGACACTGGTCGCCCGCCTGCGGTAGACAGGACAGCACGCCGACGTCGCCAGGGGTGACGTCGAGCGCAGGGGAGCGACCGGCGGGACCCGGGACCGTCGCCGACCCCGATGGCACCCCCGTGCGCGGCAACCGCGTGCACGGGTCTTCGGGATCAGGAGGGGACACCGTGCACAGCACCCACGGTTCACCGGAGGCACGTCGATGACGGCGGTCGAGGTCGGGCGTCAGGACCGACGTCGGCTCGAGGTCGGCACCCCGCGCCGTCGGCTCCTCGCCGTGCGGACGGTCGCCGTGCTCGCGGCCGTCTCCGGCATCAACTACATCGCGTGGCGGTGGGTGGCCTCGGTGAACTGGCACTCGTGGTGGATCGCCGTGCCGCTCATCCTCGCCGAGACGTACAGCGTCATCGACTCGGTCCTCTTCGCGTTCGGCGCGTGGAAGCTCCGGGAGCGCGGTGAGCCGCCGACCCCGCCGAGCGACCCGGTCACCGTCGACGTCTTCATCACGACGTACAACGAGCCGATCGACCTCGTCATGCGCACCGCCCGCGCCGCGAAGGCGATCCGGCACCCGCACGAGACCTGGATCCTCGACGACGGCAACCGTCCGGAGATGCGGGCGGCGGCAGAGGCCGAGGGCCTCGGGGTCATCACGCGCGGCAAGGACTGGGTGGACCGGCCGCGCCACGCGAAGGCCGGAAACCTCAACAACGCGCTGCTCGCCACGCAGGGCGAGTTCCTGCTCATCCTCGACGCCGACCAGGTGCCGGACCCCGCCATCCTCGACCGGACGCTGGGGTACTTCAAGGACGAGCGGATGGCACTCGTGCAGACCCCGCAGTGGTTCGAGAACGTGCCGGACTCGGACCCGCTCGGCAGCCAGGCGCCCCTGTTCTACGGGCCGATCCAGCAGTCGAAGGACGGCTGGAACGCCGCGTTCTTCTGCGGGTCGAACGCGATCCTGCGCCGCGAGGCCCTCATGCAGCTCGGCATCACGCGGTACGTCCGCGAGGTCGAGACGAGCGTGCAGCGCACCGTCAAGACGGCGAAGAAGCTCCTCGCCCGCGCACGCGAGAACGAGACCGACCCGCGCGTGCTCGCCGCCCTCGACGACGCCGAGGTCGTGGTGGAGCAGGCACGCGCTGACATCGCCACGGGCGAGCCGCTCGGCGACGTCACCTACCGGTTCCAGCGCGGCATCGACGCGATCGCCTTCCGGTTCGCCGCGGCGGACCTCGAGGCGGTCCGTGCCGAGCTGCAGGAGCTCGCCGCGATGTCGACCGACGCCAACACGTTCGCGGGGCTCGACGACGCCGCACTCGACGTCCTCGGGCAGCGCGACGCGTCGCCGGTCGCCGCGATCGAGGCGATCGCCGTGCTGACCCGCGCGCTCGACGTCAACCGCGACGACGAGGCGCAGCCGATCATGCCGCTGGCGACGATCTCGGTGACCGAGGACATGGCGACCGCCATGCGCCTGCACGGTCTCGGCTGGAAGTCGGCGTACCACGACGAGATCCTCGCGAAGGGCCTCGCGCCCGAGGACCTCCAGACGATGCTCGTGCAGCGCCTCCGCTGGGCACAGGGCACCATGCAGGTGTTCTTCCGCGAGAACCCGCTCGTGCAGAAGGGCCTGTCGTTCGGCCAGCGCCTGATGTACTTCTCCACGATGTGGAGCTACCTGTCGGGCTTCGCCGCGGTCGTCTACATCGCCGCACCGGTCCTCTGCCTGTCGTTCGGCGTCGTGCCGGTGCAGGCGTACAGCGTGGACTTCTTCGTCCGGCTGATCCCGTTCCTGGTGCTCAACCAGCTGCTGTTCTGGGTGGTGGCCGCAGGCAGACCGACGTGGCGCGGGCAGCAGTACTCGCTCGCGCTCTTCCCGGTCTGGATCGAGTCGGTGACGAGCGCGTTCGAGAACGTGTTCCGCGGCAAGCCCCTCGGGTTCCGCGTGACGCCGAAGGTGCGCGACGAGTCCGAGGCACGGCCCCGGTGGGACCTGGTCAGGCCGCAGCTCATCGCGATGGGGGCCCTGGTCGCCGCGCTCGTGATGATCGCGATCCGCTACCTGGCCGGGCAGGCCGAGGGCATCGCGCCGCTCGTCAACACCGCCTGGGTCGTGTTCGACCTGTTCATCTTCAGCATCGTCATCCGGGCCGTGCGCTACCGCGGACCCGAGGCCGAGATGCCCCTGGCCCACGAGTCGACCACCGTCGGAGGACCCCTGTGAACGTAGACGCCAGCATCGACGTCCCGGCGGTCCCGGCGTCGCTCGACACCGTGCAGGACACGTTCGGGTCGTGGTGGGAGGGCCTGGGGGTCGACGACGTCTCGCTGCGGTTCCGGTTCGAGACCGCGCTCGTCGAGATCGCCGCCAACGTGATCGAGCACACCCGCCGGTCCGACGTCGGTCAGGGCCGGCGGTTCCTGCTCGACCTCGGCACCGACGGCGACGACCTGGTCGCGGTCCTGTCCGACAACGGCATGCCGGTCGACATCGACCTCGGCGAGGTCACCATGGCGGACCCCGAGGACGAGGGGGGCCGGGGGCTCGCCCTGGCCATCGCCGCCCTCGACCGCCTCGAGCACACCCACCAGGGCGGCCGCAACGTCTGGACGCTGGTGTGCGCTCGCTGAGGCAGAACGCGGCGAAGGCGGTCGCGCTCCTGGTCACGATCGGCGTGCTCGTGCTCGGGGGAGCACTGCCCGCCGACGCCGTCACGTCCGGCGTCCGCGAACCCGCGAGCGGGAAGACCTGGTTCGGACCGGACCTCGACTGGGGTTCGGACTCACCGGACGGCTACGAGGGACGACTCGACGCGACGCCGTCCATGTACGGCGTCGAGGTCGCGTACCCGATCGACCGGTCGGCCGAGCGGGAGCTGCTGCGCGCGACCCGTGCCGCTGCGGCGCAGGGTGCCGTGCTCGTGGTGAGCCTCGAGCCGGACCGTGCGCTCCGGACGCTCACGAAGGCCGACGCCCGCCGGGCGAACACGCTCCTCCAGGAGATCCACCGGCAGTACGACACGCAGCTGCTCGTCCGCTTCGCCCCGCAGATGAACGGCACGTGGCTGCGCTGGGGGCAGCAGCCGACGCAGTTCATCCGGGCCTTCCGGGCGCTCGCGTCGCAGGTGCACGCGGGGAACTCGGACGCCCGCATGGTGTGGCAGCCGTCCTACGGCGCCGGGTACCCGTTCGGCTCGTCCGCCGGCCGGTTGGCCGACCTGTCGGCGACGGACACGGAGAAGCTCGACACGAACGGCGACGGGCAGCTGACCGAGGCCGACGACCCGTACCTGCCCTACTGGCCGGGGGAAGCGTCGGTCGACTGGGTCGGCCTGTCGATGTTCTACTTCGGCAAGGGAGCGGCGACGGAGGCCGCCGGGCGTGACGTCCCGCTGACGCGGAACGACGTGCCGGAGTCCGACGAGGTGGCACAGCGCTTCGCCGAGACCTGGGGCTACCAGCGGGCCCAACCGGAGACGTTCACGGAGCGCTTCGCCGCGGGCCGGGACCTCCCGATGCTCCTCGACACCGGTGCGCTCTACGACCACTCGCTCGGAGGGGACGCCGAACTGCTCGTGAAGCAGGGGTGGTGGCGGCAGGTCATCGACGCCGTCCGCGACCACCCGGAGATCCGCGGTGTGACCTACATCGACGCGATCCGGCGTGAGCCCGAAGCGGGCAACCGGCCCGCGGACTGGCGGTTCGCCAAGGCGCCCGGGGTCGCCGGGTCGTTCCGCACCGACCTGCAGGAGTCCGACCGCTTCGTCTTCGGTCCGGTCACCGAGCGGGTCACCCCGCAGCAGGGCGCCGAGGCCACGAACCAGCAGCTCGACACCGGCGGCGACCAGATGGCCTGGATCGTCTGGTTGGCGGCGGGCCTCGCGGTCGTGTTCGTGCTGAGCGGGCTGTTCGGGCGGCTCGTGCCGAGCTGGCGCTACCCGGACGACGGCAAGCCCGGACGTGATCTCCGACTCGACCTGTTCCGCGGGTTCATCATCCTCGCGGTGGTGATCACGCACATCGAGGTGTCCGGCCCGTACTCGTACCTGACGCTGCACGCGGTCGGCGCCATCACCGGTGCCGAGATGTTCGTGTTCCTGTCCGGCATGGTCCTCGGCATGGTCTACCCGCTCGGCGTCGCCAAGTTCGGCGAGTGGGCTTCGGCGATCGGGGCCTTCAAGCGGGCGCGCAAGCAGTACGTCGTGACGCTCGTCGTCATCCTCGTCGTCTTCGCGCTGAGCTTCATCCCGTTCCTGAACACCGACGCGATCACGACCTTCACCGACCGTGGGACCGGCACGGACGGCGTGCGGGCCGAGGGGCGCGTCTACGACCTGTACCCGAACGCGATGCAGCTGCTCGCCTACCCGCCGCCCTGGTACGCGATCCGACAGTTCCTGCTGCTCGAGATGGGCCCCTGGCCGTTCAACATCATGGGCCTGTTCGTGGTGCTGAGCCTGTTCATCCCGGTGTTCATGTGGATCATCCGCCGCGGGTTCTGGTGGGCGCTGCTCATCGCGAGCTGGGCGCTCTACGTGTTCCAGGTGCTCAACCCGGAGTTCAAGCCGGTCAACGCCCAGTTCGACGCGGTGTTCCCGCTGTTCATCTGGCAGGTGGTGTTCACGCACGGCCTCGTGCTCGGCTACCACCGACGGCAGATCACGCGCGCCCTGACCGGCCGCCTCGGCAAGGTGCTCGTCGGTGTGCTGGTGTGCGGGTACGCGGCGTTCCTGGTCTACGTCTGGGCGGGTGACCGGTTCGACTTCACGCCGGTGCCGTTCCCTGCGGACATGTATCGCGAGCTGTACAACACGGCGTACCAGCGTGTGGACCTGCAGTGGGGTCGTCTCGTCGACATCGCGTTCTTCGCGATCGTGTCGTACGCGATCCTCACGGTGTTCTGGAAGCCGGTGAACGCCGTGATCGGCTGGCTCTGGATCCCGCTCGGTCAGGCCAGCCTGTACGTGTTCGTGTGGCAGGTGTTCTTCGCGCTCGTGGTCGCGTCGATCCCGGTCGACTACGGCAACGTCTGGATCGGGACGATCACCCACACGGTGCTCATCCTGCTCGTCTGGTACATGGTGCGGAAGAAGTTCCTGTTCTCGGTCATCCCGCGCTGACGCGCGGCGCGCGACGGGCTACAGGCAGACGGGAGGCCCGGTACCAGCTGGTACCGGGCCTCCCGTCTGCCTGTCAGGCCGTCCGGCCGTCAGCGCGACGCGATCGGCGTCGGGTCGACCGGGTCCGGCGGCACCGGCAGGGAGCCGCGGATCTGGTTCTGTGCCTGGCAGTCGCTCGTGCAGTTCGTCGCACCCGCGCTCAGCTCGACGGCGTCCTCGCCGAGCACCCCGCCCATGCGTCCACCCGGCTGCACGGTCCAGGTCGTGGTCGTGGCCGTCTGCGAGGTCTTCGTCGCGACCTGCGGGCTGTCCTTGCCGAGGAGCATCTGGTGCGCGCCGCTGCCCGAGGCCACCGCCGCGGTGCCGTCGCCGAAGTTGACCTTGCCCGTGTACGGGTTGACGAAGTAGAACAGGCCCGCGCCGAGCGTGTGCGTGAACTCGACCGGTCCGGCGAACTCCGTCTCCATCTGGAAGATCCCGCCCTGGGCGCCGTCCTTGGCCTGGATCTTGTACTTGCCGGCTGCGGTGCTGAAGATCGCGACCAGGGTGTCGTCCCGCACCTCGAGGGACGACAGCCGCGTGCCGGCGAGCTGGGCGGGCGTCAGCGTCGGGACCTTCGACGCGAACACGACGGTCGGCTTCGTCACCATCCGCTGCGTGTCCGGTGCGCCGGTGAGCGTGTAGTCGTGGACGCCGAGGTCGGCGACCCGGATGTCGAAGCCGTTGTGCTGGCCGCGCACGGCGATCGTGCCGGACACCGCGGTGTCACGGAGCTTGAAGTCCTTGCCGACCGCGGGGTTCGTCGTGGTGCCGTTCACGGTGACGGCGTAGTCCCCGCCGGTCGAGGTCTTGCCGGACGCCTGCGCCGGGGCGACCCCGACGAGGGCGACTGCGGCGACCGCGGCGGCGACGACGGTGGCGGCGATGCCGACCGTGCGGCGACCCGCGGTGCGGCCGCGGTGGGTGGTCGTGGTGTCCATGGTGTGCCTCCTGTGCTCGGGGCGGTTCGTCCCCTCGGCACGATCGTCGCCGCTGCAGCGCGACGGCACCATCGGACCTTGGTACTAGTACCCGCCTGCCGGACGACGTCGGCGTGCGGTCACCAGCCGTGGTCCCGGGCCCAGAGCGCGGCGCTCGTCCGGTCGGCGACACCGATGCGGCGGAACACGCTGCCGACGTGCACCTTCACGGTCCGTTCGGCGATCCCGAGCTCGGTGGCGATCTGCCGGTTCGACAGGCCACGGGCCAGACGGACCAGCACGTCACGCTCCCGCGGCGGCAGGTCGGGTGCGTCCCGGTCCGCCGCACCACGGAGCGGACCACCGGCATCGTGTCGGTCCGGACCGTCGACGCCGCCGCGCACCGGACCGCCGCCGCCGGGTCGGGCCGCGCCGCCGGTGCCCGCCGGGACGCCGCTGCCGGTCCCGGCACCGGCGTGGCCGTCGGAATCCGCGTGCCGGTCGACCCCGCGGGGCAGGAGGCTCCGGGCCACCCGCGGGTCGATCGGCACCTCGTCCCGCGCCGTCGCCTGCACCGCCCGGACCACGTCGTCGGGGTCGGCGTCCTTGAGCAGGTAGCCGGTCGCGCCGGCCGCCAGCGCGGCGCGGACCCGGGCGTCGTCGGCGAACGTCGTGAGCACGAGCACCCGGGCCGTGGGGACGCGCTCCCGCAGCGCGGCCGTGGCGGCGACCCCGCCCGCGCCCGGCATCGACAGGTCCATCACCACGACGTCCGGCTGCAGGGTCTCCGCCAGGTCGACCGCGGCCTCGCCCGTGGCGGCCTCACCGACCACCGTGCAGTCCGCCGTCGTGTCGAGCACCGCCCGCAGCCCGTTGCGGACGAGCGCGTGGTCGTCGACGAGCAGCACCCTCACCACCGGTCGGCCTCCGCCGGCAGGCTGAGCTCCCACGTGGTGCCGCCACCCGGCGCGGTCCGCAGGTGCAGCGACCCGCCGGAGTCCTCGGCCACCTGCCGGAGCAGCGTCGTGCCGAGGTGTCCCTCCCGCCGCGCGCTGAGGACCGTCACCGGGTCGAAGCCCGTCCCGTCGTCGGACACGCGGACCGACAGGTCGCCGTCCCGCCGTCGGACGACGACCTCGACCCGCGAGGCCCCGGCGTGCCGCACCGTGTTGGCCACTGCCTCCCGCACGAACCGCACCACCGCGGTCAGGGCGGCCGGTGGGGCGTCCACCCGGTCCGGCACGTCGAGGACGGTGGCGATGCCGGAGGCGTGGGCGCGCGCGGTGGCGTCGGCGAGCGCGGCACCGAGCCCGTCCCGGTCGGGGGCGGCCGGCTGCACCGCCGACATCAGCGAGCGCAGGGCGGACACCGCTCCGCGGAGAGTCGACGCGGCGGCGTCGAGCGCCGTGGCGGTCGGACCCGTCGCTCCCCGCGCGACCGCGCCGAGCGAGAACGCGAGCCCGGCGACGTCCTGGACCGGTCCGTCGTGCAGGTCCGCGGCGATGCGTCGGCGCTCGGCGGTCTCGGCGTCGAGCGCGCGGACGAGCAGCCGTTCGCGGTCCCGCTGGCCCGAGCGCAGGCGGAGCAGCAGCCACAGGAGCACCGGCAGGAGCAGCCCGATCACGACGGCGACCGTGCCGAACGCGAGTGCCGCGAACGCCGAACGGAGCGACGCGGAACTCGCCAGCACGTCGTCGTACGGGTAGTAGACCTCGAGCAGCAGCGGGTCGCCGGAGGGGACGTGGACCGCCTGGTACGCCTCGAGGAGGGGCCCCTGCCCCCGCTCGTAGCGGTTCTCGGGTGCGCTCAGGTCGGACACCTCGGCGTCGGACCGGTCCTCGGCGAGTGCTTCGAGGTCCTCGTCGGACAGCGTGAACCGTTCACCCGTGAGCCGGGGTTCGTCCGACCAGAGCACGGTCCCGTCCGGTGCCCAGAGCTTGACGCGGACGGCGGCGCTCGCCGCGGTGGCACGGCGCACGGCCCGGTCGAGGGCCTCCACCGCCTCCCGGTGTGCGGTGGTGTCGGCCTCCGGGTCGACGATCGCGTCGCGGAGCGCGGGTTCGACGACGGACCGTGCGACGGCCGCGGTGTCGCGGGTGGCGTCCTCGACGGCGAAGCGTTCCGCTGTCCGCTGCGAGACGAGCGTCCCGGCAGCGGCGACCGCGGCACCGCCGAGCACCGCCGCGAGCACGACGCCCACCAGGACCCGACGCCACGGGGTCGCGCGGACCGGGCGTCGCCGCGGGTCAGGGGGCACGACGACCACGGCCCTCGGTGCGCGCTCGGCGTCGCCGTCGGGCGCTGGCTCCGTCGTCCGTGGTCCGCGCACCCGGTCACCGTAACCGCTGGGCGGTGTCCGGTACGGCTCCGGCGGGCGTGGGCGCGCGCGGCGGACGAGACCGGCTCGTCGAGACCGGCCGGAGCGTGACCCTCGTGCTCGGCGGACTCCCAGGCGCGGTGCGGTGGTCAGGGGTTGAGTGGCCTCACAGCTTCGCGCGCCCGCTCAGACGGAGGCCGGGGGTGCGGACCGGACGTCGAGGAGGACGGATGGACATCGACCGCAGGCTGTTCCTGCTCGGAGGCACGGGGGTGCTGCTGCTGGCCGGCTGCTCCACGCGCCCCGAGCGGACCGAGGTCGCCGACTGGCCGACCGACCCGCCGGAGGGACCGGCGACCATCAGCTGGTGGGCCGGGCAGGTGGCGTCGAAGGACGGTGGGGACCTCCGACGGCGACTGATCGCCGAGTTCCAGAAGGAGCACCCCGACATCCGCGTGCGGATCGTCAGCGCCCCGAGCGACACCGACACGAACCGGACGTCGCTGACGACGCAGATCGCAGCCGGGTCGCCGACGCCGGACGTGTACCTGGGCGACGTCGCCTGGCCCGGGCAGTTCGCGAAGAACAAGCTCGCGACGCCGGTGAACACGCTGGTGGGGGAGGACTTCTTCGAGCAGTTCCCCGAGGGGCTCCGGCTCGCCGCCAGTGTCGACGGCACGTACTACATGTTCCCGCTCTACATCGACGAGTCGTTCTTCCTGTACCGCAAGGACCTGCTCGACAAGCACGGCTTCCAGGTACCCGGGTCGTGGGAGGAGGTCCGCGACACCGCGGCGAAGCTCGTCGACACCGGGGACGTCTCGTACGGGTTCGCGTTCCAGGGCGACGTGTACGAGGGCCTGACCTGCAACGTCACCGAGTTCGTCGCCGACGCCGGTGGCTCGCTGCTCGACGACGGCCTCGAGAACGCGACGACGACGAGTTCCGAGACCCGGCGGGCGTTCGAGTTCATGCGCTCGCTCGTCACCTCCGGCGCGAGCCCCCGTGCGACGCTCACGTACCAGGAGCAGGACACGAACGACGCCTTCTCGGGCGGTCGTGCCGCGTTCCTCCGGAACTGGTCGTACGCGTGGGGCATCGCGAACGGCCCGGACAGCGCCGTCCAGGGCAAGGTCGGGCTCGCCGCCCGCCCGACGTTCGACGGGATGGAGGACCACCACTCGACGATCGGCGGTTGGGGGAACTACATCAACCCGCACACCCAGCAGCCCGCAGCCGCCCTCACGTTCGCCCGCTGGATGTCGAGCGAGACGGCGCAGCAGTTCCTCACCCGCGAGGGCGGGGTCCTGCCGGCCCGGTCCGCGTCGCTCGTCAGCGCGGACGCGAAGCGGCAGCAGCGCCCGACGTACGACACCGCCGCGGGCATCACGCTCGTGCCGCGTCCGACCTCGACCGCCTACTACCCGAAGGTCTCGCAGGGCGTCTACCAGAACGGCAACGGCATCCTCGGCGGGCAGCGCACGGTCGACGGCGGGACGCGCGCGATGGCCGACGCCATCGACCTCGCGCTCCGGGGAGCGGCGCTGTGAGCGCCGCGACCGGCGTCCGGACGTCGACCCGACCGGGAGGCCCGACCCGCCCCGACCCCGTCGTTCGCCGGAGCGGACGGAACCGCCTCGACCGCCTGCGTGCCCGGAGCGCCTGGGGCTTCGCCGCCCCGGCCCTCTTGGTCGTCGCGGCGGTGACGATCTTCCCGGTCGTCTACTCGATCGTCCTCAGCTTCGCGGACGTCGAGATCGGCTACGACGGCTTCGCGATCCAGGGCTTAGGGTTCCACAACTACGCGGCCCTGGTGCAGAGCGCGGACTGGTACCGGGCGCTCGGCTTCACGTTCCTGTACACGATCGTCACGGTGTTCGTGGAGCTCGTGCTCGGCATGCTCGTCGCGCTCGTGCTCGAGCGGCTCGGGGCGACCCGGGGCTGGATGCTCGCGCTCATGCTCGTCCCGTGGTCGCTCGTGACCATCGTCAACGCCCAGCTGTGGAAGTACGTCTACGACTCCACGTACGGGGTGGCGACCTGGTTCTTCGCCCTGTTCGGGGAGGCGCCGGTGATCCTCGGCGAGCCCGTCCCGGCCATCACCGGACTCATGGTGGCCGACATCTGGAAGACGACGCCGTTCGTCGCGATCATCCTGCTCGCGGGCCTGGTGCAGATCTCCGAGGACCACTACGAGGCGGCGGAGCTCGACGGCGCCAACGGCTGGCAGACGTTCTGGCGCGTGGTGCTGCCGCAACTCGCCCCGACCCTGACGATCGCGGTGCTGTTCCGCATCCTGCAGGCGTTCGGCGTCTTCGACCTGCCCTTCGTGCTGACGAACGGCGGCCCCGGGACGAGCACCCAGTCGCTCGCGATCATGGGCTACAAGGTGCTCTTCCAGGACATCAACATCGGGCCGGGAGCGGCGATCGCGACGAGCACCGCGCTCATCGTGGCCGCCGGCTGTCTGCTCTTCCTCCGGGCCTTCCGGAACCAGGCGAAGGGAGGCGAGGCCTGATGCCCCGTCAACGGATCCGCAAGGGCTGGCGGCGGTGGGTCAACACCGTCAACGTCAGTGCCGTCGTCATCGCCGTCGTCACCGCGTTGCCGCTGTACTGGCTCGTGACGACGTCGTTCAAGCCGTCCTCCGAGATCGCGCAGTCCCCGCCGACCGCCTTCCCGATGTCGTTCACGCTCGACAACTTCGTCGTGGCCTTCCGGGACAACGCGCTCGGGCAGTACATGGTGAACAGCATCATCGTGTCGGTGTCCACGACCGTGATCGTGCTCGCGCTCGCGTTCCTGGCCGGGTACGCGCTCGCCGGCCGGTGGATCCGTGGACGCACCGCGATCATGACGTCGCTGCTCATGTTGTCGGTGTTCCCGGCGATCGCGGTGCTCACCCCGCTGTACCTGCTCGAACGGAACCTGGGACTGCTCAACTCGTACCCCGGGCTGATCGTGCCGTACGTGGCGTTCAACCTGCCGTTCGCCATCTGGATCATGCGGAACTACCTGCAGGGCATCCCGTCGACGATCGAGGAGGCCTCCGAGATCGACGGCGCCGGTGCCTGGCGAACGGTGCTCTCCGTGATCCTGCCGATGGCGAAGCCCGGGTTGTTCACCGTCGGGGTCTTCACCTTCACCGCGTCGTGGAGCGAGTTCCTCATGGCGCTCACCTTCAACAGCGAGAACTCGCTGCGGACGATCCCGGTCGGCATCGCGCTGTTCGGGACCCAGTTCACGGTGCCGTTCGCGCAGATCTTCGCGGCGAGCGTGGCGGCGACGGTGCCGATCGTCATCCTCGTGCTCGTGTTCCGCCGGTCGATCGTCTCCGGGCTCACGTCCGGCGCGGTGAAGGGCTGAGCGGCCGCACACACGACGGGAGGCCCGTGGCGATCCCGCCACGGGCCTCCCGTCGTGTGCCAGCGCGACGCGCTGCCGCGTCGACGACGGTGTGTCAGCGCTGCTTCGTCGTGCCGACGAAGAGGTCGTCGAACAACCCCTGGTCGTCGGTCGGCTGCTCGCCGTGCTTCCAGCGGCGGCGCAGACGGCGGATGGTGGTGATGCGCACCGGGTCGACGCCCGGCTCGGACTCGTACATGCCCATGGTGTCCCTTCCCGTCGGACATGACCCCCTTGCGAGGGGTCCTGATCGTCACCGACGGTACGACGGTGAACGGGAGCACGTCCGGGCGAACGGGGAGGTCGCCGACCCATCCGCGCTGCGCGGACAAACCCCCCAGCGACGATCCGACCGGCCCATACCCTGCACTACGACGCGGGTGGCACCCCGTCGTCGAGCGCCCCGGCGATCAGGTCCACGATGCGGACGAGGCGTCGACGCTCGCGTTCCGAGAAGGAGGACAGGAGTTCGTGCAACTGCTCGTTGGTGCTCGCCAGCGCCGCTGCGAAGACCTCCTCGTGACCGGGTGTGAGCTCGATGAAGCGGCTCCGACCGTCCTCCGGGTTCGGCACCCGTCGCAGGACGCCCTGTCGTGCCAGCCGGTCGACGAGGCCGGTCACCGCGGGGCCCGTCAGCCCCAGGTGCACGCTGAGGTCCTTCACGCGGACCGACCGTCCGGCCGTCTTCGCGCGCCACACGTACCGCACGACCAGCAGGTCCGTGCCGGTGATGCCGGTCCGGTCGCGCAGACGGTCGCGCAGCGAGATCGAGGAGTGCTCGAGCCGGGCCAGGGCGCCCATGACGTCGAGTTCACTCACGGGCTCGCCTCCTCGACGTGCAGCCGCGCGCGGGTCGGCTCCGCGCGTTCGGGCTCACCCTATCCGGACGGCGGTCACGTCCGGTCCGGTCGGGTGACCCGGTGAGCGCGCCGACGTCCTCAGATGGTCCGGGCGACGAGCAGTCCGTCACGCCGGTCCGGTTCGAGGTCGCCGGGACCGAACCGGAGGCGGCCGTCCGCGACCTCGCCGGCATCTACGCCGGCAAGCAGTGGTTGTCCCGCCGGACAGAGGGCGAGTACTCGTACCGCTACACGGCCGTCGGGGACTCGGAGGTGTCGATGCGCCGGTCGACCATGAACGGCTTCCTCCGCGGCGCCTCCACCCCGGGCAACGAGCTGGTGATGGGGTGGCTCACGTCGGGCTCCGGCGTCCCCGACACCCTGCGCGACCGCGTCCCGCTCCGCATCGGGCAGCCGACGCTGTTCGCCGCGCACCGCGAGGTCGTGTTCGTGGCCGCAGACTACGACCAGCAGCTCGTGCACCTGGATCGTCGGTTCGTCCGCGAGGTCGCCTCGGAACGGTTCGACGTGGGCACCCGCGACCTGCGGTTCGACCACCTGCGACCGACCGAGAGCGCGGCCGTCCGGCACTGGCGCGACTCCCTCGGCGCGCTCTCCCGCGCGCTGCGCGAGGGCGGGACCGACTCGCTCGTGTGGCACGAGGCGAAGCGGCAGACGGCCGACGCGTTCCTCCGGGTCGTCCCGCCGCAGCTCGACCGCCTCCCCGCCGAGCTGCTGCACCCGCGGCAGGCGAAGCTCCGGGCCGCCGTCGAGTACGTCCACGCCCACCCCGAGGACCCGATCACCATCGCGGAGCTGGCGCGGGTCGCGGGGTTGAGCGTGCGCAGCGTGCAGGAGTCCTTCCGCCGGACCCTCGGTGTCTCGCCCCTGACCTACCTGCGGCAGGTGCGGCTCGACCGCGTGCACGACGAACTGCTCGCCCGCGACCCGCGGACGGCGTCGGTCGGTGAGGTCGCGACCCGGTGGGGCTTCGCGCACCTCGGACGCTTCTCCGCGGCCTACGCGGAGCGGTTCGGCGAGTACCCCAAGCAGACGCTCCGACGGTGACCTGCTGACCCGGAGCGGCACGGTTCCCCGGCACGACACCGGGACGCGCTACGGTTCCGCCATGACCGGTACGCCGACGACCGCCGCGGCCCCGCCGACCACGGCAGGACGACGGGCACTCGTGTCCTGGGCGCTCTGGGACTGGGGCTCCGCCGCCTTCAACGCCGTCGTCACGACGTTCGTCTTCAGCACCTACCTGGCGAGCCGGGCCTTCGTGGACCCGGCACTGGTCGCCGCCGAGGACTCGACCGCTGCAGCAGCCGCCGCCGTCGAGCGGGAGCTCGCCCACAACGCCGCCGTCGTCTCGACGGCGTTGACCGTCGCGGGCATCCTGGTCGCCCTCGTCGCCCCCGCCGTCGGGCGGCTGGCCGACACGTCCGGGCACCGCAGGCGGTCGGTGCTCATCGCGACGGTCGGTGTCTTCCTCGCCATCGTCGGCATGGTGTTCGTCGCCCCGGAGCAGCCGTACCTGGTGCTCGGCGCCGCGCTCATCGGCATCGGGACGGTCGCGTACGAGATCGCCTGTGTCGGGTACAACGCGATGCTCGGGCAGGTCGCCACCGGACCGAAGACCGGCCGGGTCTCCGCGATCGGCTGGGCCGCCGGGTACTTCGGCGGGATCGTGCTCCTCGTCGTCCTGCTCCTGCTCTGCATCCAGGACTTCGGCGTGGACGGCCGCGGTGGGCTCCTGCAGCTCCCGGCGACGGTCGCGGGCGGGCAGTGGGACGTGCGCGTCGCGATCGGGATCGCCGCGGTCTGGCTCGCCGTCAGCTCGGTCCCGCTCTTCCTCGCCGTTCCCGAGGCACCCGCCGACCCGAGCCGCCGCGGGTCGCTCTGGACCGCCTACGCGGACCTCGGGCGGGACGTCGCCCGGCTCTGGCGGACGCGGCGCAACGTGCTCGCGTTCCTGCTCGCGAGTGCGGTGTTCCGCGACGGCGTCGGCGCGGTGTTCACGTTCGGCGGGATCATCGCCGCCCAGGTCTTCGGCTTCAGCCCGTCCGAGGTCATCCTGTTCGCGATCGTCGCGAACGTCGTCGCGGGCATCTCGACCGTGCTCTCCGGCCGACTCGACGACCGGTTCGGGTCCCGTCCGCTCATCATGGTGTCGCTCGTGGGGCTGGCCCTGACCGGTACCGCAGTGCTCTTCGCCGGCTCCGCGCAGGTCTCGTTCTGGGTGCTCGGTCTCGCGCTCTGCGTGTTCGTCGGGCCGGTGCAGTCGTCCTCCCGGGCGTACCTGGCCAAGCTCGCGACGCCCGGTCGTGAAGGAGAGCTGTTCGGCCTCTACGCCACCACCGGCCGCGCGGCCTCGTTCATCGCGCCGGCGCTGTTCGGCCTCGCCGTGACCGTGGGCGGGTCGACCCGGTACGGGATCCTCGGGGTGGTCGTGGTGCTCGTCGCCGGGCTCGTGCTCATGGCGTTCGTGCGCGACGAGACCCGGCCCGCCAGCCGGGGCGCCGCCGCCTGACGGAGGCGGGGAGGGCCTCCCGGCCGCCGCCTGCCCGCGGGTCCTGCTGCCCTCGACGACCACCGAGACCGCCGCGCGTACCGTCCGGGTCGACGACCCACGAGGAGGAACCCCATGAAGGCAGTTGTCTGGCACGGCATCGGCGACATCCGGCTCGACGAGGTCCCGGAGCCCACGATCCAGGACCCGCACGACGCGATCGTGCACATCACCCGCTCGGCGATCTGCGGTACCGACCTGCACTTCGTCCGCGGCACCATGGCCCCGATGCAGGAGGGCACGATTGTCGGTCACGAGGCCGTCGGTGTCGTCACCAGCGTCGGTGACGCCGTCCGTGGCTTCAGCGCCGGCGACCGCGTCGTGATCAACTCGACGATCTCGTGCGGCGCGTGCCGGTACTGCCGGATGGGCCAGACCGCGCAGTGCGACGTCGCGAACCCGAACGGCCCGCAGGCGGGGACGAGCTTCTTCGGCGGCCCCGAGTCGACCGGTCCGGTGAACGGTCTGCAGGCCGAGTACGTCCGGGTCCCGTGGGCGCAGAACACCATGCACCCGCTGCCGGAGAACGTGAGCGACGAGCAGGCCATCCTGCTCTCCGACATCTTCCCGACCGGGTGGTTCGGCGCCGAGCTCGCCGGCGTCACCCGCGGCGACGTCGTCGTGGTGTTCGGCGCGGGCATCGTCGGGCAGTTCGCCGCGGCGTCCGCGTTCAAGCAGGGCGCCGGGCGCGTGATCGTCGTCGACGGCGAGGAGACCCGGCTCGCCGCCGCGCTCGCGCAGAACTGCGAGGTCGTCGACTACAACCGCGAGGACCCGGTGCAGGCGATCATGGACCTCACGAACGGGATCGGCGCCGACGCCGTCATCGACGCGGTCGGGGTCGACGCCGAGCGCCCGAAGCGGGGCCCGGCAGCGGTGTCCGACGAGCAGGCGGCCGCGTTCGACGCCGAGGTCGCCCAGGTCGCGCCCGACGCCTCCCCGGACGGGTTCGGCGAGGCGCAGCAGTGGAAGCCGGGTGACGGCCCGTCGCAGGTCGCGCAGTGGGCGGTCGCGTGCGTGGCGAAGTACGGCCGGATCGGGATCATCGGTGTGTACGGGCCGACCGCGCAGTCGTACCCGATCGGCGAGGCGATGAACAAGAACCTCACGATCCGCATGGGCAACTGCGACCACCACTCGGTCACGCCGCCGCTCATCGACATGGTCGCAGCGGGCCAGTTCGACCCGACCGCGCTCATCACCGAGCACGAGGGCATCGGGTCCGCGATCGAGGCGTACGAGGCCTTCGACCGTCGCGAGCCGGGCTGGATCAAGGTAGAGCTGTTCGGACACGTCCGCCTGACGGCGGTCCACACGCACGCGCGGACCGCGCACGGCTCGGCCTGGAGGCCCGGCACCGGTCAGACGGCCGGTGCCGGGCCTCCAGGCGCTCGCGGTGCGTCGGCGGCTCCTCCACGGACGTGCTGCGGCGCGGAGTTCCGCACAGATGCCCGCGACGGTCGGACGCCGGGGGAGCGGTGCGCCAGGATGGGACGCATGACCGACCAGCGGATCGCCGTCGTCGTCCTCGCCGCCGGGCAGGGCACGCGCATGAAGTCCTCGCTCCCCAAGGTGCTGCACCGGCTCGCCGGGCTGCCCCTCATCGCCCACGTGCTCCGGACCGCCGAGTCCCTGTCGCCCGAGCACGTCGCCGTGGTCGTGCGGCACGAACGTGAGCGCGTCGCGGCGGAGATCACCGAGCGTGCCCCCGACGCCCTCGTCGTGGACCAGGACGACGTCCCCGGGACCGGTCGGGCGGTGGAGGTCGCGGTCGACGCGCTCCCGGCCGACTTCGACGGCGTCGTCGTGGTGCTCTCCGGCGACGTCCCGCTGCTCGACGCGCAGAGCCTCCGCGGACTGGTCGAGGCGCACGCGAGCCAGTCGAACGCGGTCACCTTCGTCAGCGCCATCCAGGACGACCCGACCGGGCTCGGCCGGATCCTGCGCGACGCCTCCGGCGCCTTCACCGGTGTCGTCGAGCACAAGGACGCGACAGACGAGCAGCGTGCCGTCACCGAGACCAACGCCGGCATCTACGCGTTCGACGTCACCCACCTGCGCGCGGTGCTGCCGTCGCTGACGACGGAGAACGCACAGGGCGAGAAGTACATCACCGACGTGCCCGCGCTCATCGCCGCCCGCGGGGGACGGGTGGACGTCGTCACCCTGACCGACCCGTGGCTCGTGGCCGGGATCAACGACCGGGCACAGCTGTCGGATGCGGCACGGGAGCTGAACGCGCGGATCGTCCGTCGGCACCAGCTCGCCGGCGTCACGGTGCAGGACCCCGCATCGACGTGGATCGACCTCGACGTGTCCATCGAGCCCGACGCCGAGCTCCTGCCCGGCACGCAGCTGCTCGGAGCGACGGCGATCGCGGCCGGCGCCGTCGTCGGACCGGGCACCACGCTCCGGGACACCGAGGTCGGAGCCGACGCCACCGTCAACCGGGTCGACGCCACGCTCGCGGTCATCGGGGACGGCGCCTCCGTCGGGCCGTTCGCCTACCTGCGGCCGGGCACGGTCCTCGGCGACCGCGGCAAGATCGGTACCTTCGTCGAGACGAAGAACGCCGTCATCGGTCGCGGCAGCAAGGTCCCGCACCTGTCCTACATCGGCGACACCGAGGTGGGCGAGGACTCGAACATCGGCGCAGCCACCATCACGGCGAACTACGACGGCGTGCACAAGCACCGCACCGTCGTCGGGTCGGACGTCCGCACCGGGTCGCACAACGTGTTCGTCGCCCCGGTTAGGATTGGTGACGGGGCGTACACCGGTGCAGGCACGACCGTCCGCAAGGACGTGCCGGCCGGGTCGCTCGCGATCAGCTACGCCCCACAGCGCAACACCGAGGGATGGGTCGAGGAGAACCGACCCGGTACCCCGGCGGCCGAGGCAGCTCGGCGCGCGCGAGGCGAGTGACACCTTCGACGGTCCCTGCGGCCGTCAGCGGTGGGCCCCGATCGGAGCCCAGGACATCGGCCCCGGCGGGGTCAGATCGGCCCCCTCTCGGGGTCAGGGAGTGAGCACCACACGTGTCCGGAATCAAGACAACCGGCCAGAAGCGACTCGTCCTGGTGGCCGGGCGAGCGCACCCGGAACTGTCGAAGGCGATCGCGGAAGAGCTCGGTGTCGACCTCGTCCCGACCGACGCCCGGACCTTCGCCAACGGTGAGCTCTACGCCCGCTTCGACGAGTCGGTGCGCGGATGCGACGCCTTCGTCATCCAGTCGCACACGGCCCCGATCAACGAGTGGCTCATGGAGCAGCTCATCATGGTCGACGCGCTCAAGCGTGCCTCGGCCAAGCGCATCACCGTCGTGGCGCCGTTCTACCCGTACGCCCGCCAGGACAAGAAGGGCCGTGGGCGTGAGCCGATCTCGGCCCGTCTGGTCGCCGACCTGTTCAAGGCCGCGGGTGCGCACCGCATCATGAGCGTCGACCTGCACGCGCCGCAGATCCAGGGCTTCTTCGACGGTCCCGTCGACCACCTGTTCGCCATGCCCGTGCTGCTCGAGCGCTTCAAGGAGATGCTCGACCCGGAGACCCTCACCGTCGTCTCGCCGGACATGGGGCGCGTCCGCGTCGCCGACATCTGGTCCGAGAAGCTCGGGGCTCCGCTGGCGATCATCCACAAGCGCCGTGACCCGCTCGTCCCGAACCAGGTCTCCGTGCACGAGATCGTCGGTGACGTCTCCGGTCGCTGGTGCCTGCTCGTCGACGACCTCATCGACACCGGGCGCACCATCGCGAAGGCCGCCGAGGCACTCAAGGCCAACGGTGCCAAGGGCGTCGTCGTCGCCGCCACCCACGCGGTGTTCTCCGACCCGGCCACGGAGCTGCTGCAGAGCGAGTTCATCGACCGCGTCGTCGTGACCGACACCCTGCCGCTGCCACCCGAGAAGCGCTGGGACAAGCTCGAGGTGCTGCCGATCGCGCCGCTCATCGCCCGGGCCATCCACGAGGTGTTCGACGACGGCTCGGTGACGTCGATGTTCGACGGCGCCGCCTGAGCGCTCACGTCCGACGGTGGCACTGACCGCGCGGGACGCCCTCGCCGCCCGACTCCGGTCGGGCGGGAGCGTGTTCGCTGAGGACGAGGCGGACCTGCTCCTCGCGGCCGGTGACGGCGACGCGGTCCGGCTCCGCGGCCTGGTGCAGCGTCGCCTGGCGGGGGAGCCCCTCGAGTACGTCCTCGGCTGGGCGGCGTTCGACGGGCACCGCGTCCGCGTCACACCGGGCGTCTTCGTGCCACGGGCGCGGACGCGGGTCGTCGTCACGGAGGCAGCCCGACGGCTCCGACGGTACGACCGTGTCGTCGACCTGTGCTGCGGAGCGGGGGCCGTCGCGATGGCGCTGCTGGAACGCGTCGGAGCGCTCGACCTCGTCGCTGCCGACATCGACCCCGACGCCACCGAGGTGGCCGCGGAGAACCTCGGCGACCGCGGCATCGTCGTGACCGGGAACCTGTTCGACCCGCTGCCCACCCGGTTCCGCGGTGCCGTGGACGTGCTCGCCGTGAACGCCCCGTACGTCCCGACCGACGCCATCGCGACCATGCCGCCCGAAGCGCGCGACCACGAGCACCGGGTCGCACTCGACGGCGGCGCCGACGGGCTCGACCTGCACCGGCGCATCGCTGCCGGCGCTGCTGACTGGGTGCGGCGCGGCGGGTCCGTGGTCATCGAGGTGTCGGCCAAGCAGGCGCCGGTGTCCGCGGAACTGTTCCGCACCGCCGGCTTCACGACCGATGTCGTGCGGGACGACGACGTCGACGGCACGTGCGTGGTGGCGACGCTCCCCGCCTGACCGCACGGGCCTCCCGTCAGGACGCCGTGATGGTGACCCCGTGCCACCCGGTCGCGCCGTTCGGTGCCGGCGGCCGCTGCACGCTCGTCTGCACCTCGCCGTCGGCACCGACGGCACGGACCTGGATCTCGTGCCGTCCCTTCGTCGCCGTCCACCGGAGCACCCACTGCCGCCACGTGTCGGCCGAGACCGAGTCCGCCAGTTCGGCGTCCTGCCAGTCGGCGTCCCCGACCTTCACCTGCACGGCCTTCACCCCGGTGTGCGGCTGCCACGCGACGCCCGCGATCGGGACCCGGTCGCCGACGGCCACCGTGACGCCGTCCACCGGGGTGTCGATCCGCGACTCGAGCTTCACCGGTCCCCGCTCCGACCAACCCCGAGGCGTCCAGTACCCCTGTGCCCGGGAGAACCGCGTCACCTCGAGCTCGGTCACCCACTTCGTCGCGGACACGTACCCGAACAGGCCGGGCACGACCAGCCGCGCCGGGAACCCGTGCTCGGCGGGCAGCGGGTCGCCGTTCATCCCGACGGCCAGGAGCGCGTCGGTCCCCTCGTCCTGGAGCACGTCGAGCGGGGTCCCCGCGGTGAAGCCGTCGATGCTGCGGGACAGCACCATGTCCGCTCCGGCGCGGGGGCGGGCGCGCGCCAACAGGGACCGGATCGGGTACCCGAGCCAGAGGGCGTTGCCGATCAAGTCGCCACCGACCTCGTTCGACACGCAGCTCAGGGTCGCCATGTGTTCCTCGAGCGGGAGCGCGAGCAGTTCGTCCCAGGTGAGCTCGACCTCCTCGTCGACCTCGCCCGTGATCTTCAGCGACCAGTCGGCGGGGTCGATGGCGGGGACGCGCAGCGCCGTGTCGATGCGGTAGAAGTCGGCGTTCGGCGTGACGTACGGGGTGATGGCCTCGACGTCCAGGCTCGCGCCGCTCGGGACGGGCGGGGCGGGCGTCGCCGGCTGCGGCAGACGCACGGCTCGCCGGACGGCCGCTGCGGCCTGGAGCGAGGCCGAGCCGATCCGGGAGGCGCCGCCCACCACGACCGCGAGCGCTGCGCTGGTCACCGTCCAGCGGATGAAGGAGCGGCGTGCGACCGCACCAGCACCGCCGGGTCCGGCGGTCGGGACCGCGCGGGCGTCCTCCCAGCGGCGGAGACGCTGGAGCAGGAGTCGCAGCACCACCACCGCGGCGGCGATGCCGGCGACCGTCGGGGCGCCGTCGAGGGTGCCGCTGCCCGAACGAGTGGTGACGGCGAGGAGTGCGAGCACCCCGCCGGCGGCGAAGACGAGCGCGCCGTACGGCGGGTTCCGGCGTTCGAGGACACCGGCGCCGGCCGCCACCGCGACGAGGATGACGCTCATGAGGACGAACAGGGCCACCTTGTCGCCCGTTCCGAACAGCGACACCATGAGGTCCTTCGCCGTCGGGGGCGCGAGGTCGATGACGGCGGAGCCGACCGCGACGAGCGGACTGCCTGCGCCGCCCAGGACGAGCGCGCCCAGTTCGGCGACCGCGAGGAACGCGAGGACGGCGATGACGCCGACGAGCGCTGCGGCCCACCTGCGGTGCGGGAGGAGGCGCGGGTCTGGCTCGGTCACGATCGGATCGTAGGTCAGTCGTGCTGGGAACAGGGCGTCGGTGCCGCTCGTGGACTGCGGCTGCGGCTGCGGCTGCGGCTGCGGCTGCGGCTGCAGGTCGCGCGTCGGGTCCGGGTCGGGATCGGGGTTCGGGGTCGGGGTTCGGGGAGCGTTCACCCGGTGCGAGGTGTGCCGTGCGGGCGCCGTGGCAGGATCGGAGCGTGCCGTGGCGACCTGATCGTGTCCCCGGGCTCGGTCGCGCCCGCGACGACCAGCACCGCTGGTCCTCCGCCGCTCGGCTCCTCGTGCTCCGGTGGGTGATCGTCGGTGTGTGGGTGGCGCTCCTCACCGCCCGGATCATCGTCGTGACCGTCCACGCGGACGCAGACCTGCGGGCCTTCGGCATCGCGGAGGCGGTGGCCGTCACCGCTGGCGTGACGATCGTCGTCCTCGCGGTCGTCCGTGCACGCGCAGCGGGTCGGCGTCGCGCTGACGACGTGCTCGCGCGCGCGGTGCGCCGTATCGACCCGACGGTGTGGCTGGTCCCCGCGGCTCCGACGCAGGAACTGCGCGGGGTGATCGAGGCGGCCCGGCCCGAGGTGCCGCTCACCGCTCGCGTGACCTGGGCGTTCGGAGCGACGGAGGCTTCGCTGTGGGAACTCGACGGACGGCGGGCGACTCGGCTGCTCGTCATCCGGTGGAGCCGCGTCATGCACGTCGGGACCGAGGCGGTCCTCGTGCCGGGTGCCGGTCGGCGCACCGCCCCCGCCGTGGCGGTGCACTACGTCCGAGCCGACGACACGACCGCCGTCGCGACGTTCTTCGTGCGTGTCGCCCCCGGTTCGGACCGGTTGCTCGGCCCCGGTGCTCGTCTCGACGACCTGCTCGCCCGACTCGCCCGCGAGCGCATCGTCGCCTGACGGGGATGGCGCTGCGGACCTGTGCGTGAGCTCGTGCTCGTGCCCGTGCCCGTGTCCGTGACCGCGCCCGTGCTGGTGCCCGTGTCCCGCCCGGCACCGACCGGGACACGGGTTCGCCCGGGTCGGCTCTCGTCGATGACGAGGCAACCGACCCGGGCCTGCGCTCCCGCGGGTCCTGCCGCGGGTCCTGCTCAGTGCGTGGACGGCTCCTGTTCGACCTCGCGGCGGTCGTTGTCGGACCAGAGGGTGTGGAACGTGCCGTCCTTGTCGATGCGCTGGTAGGT
>NZ_QKLB01000013.1:0-93385 GCF_003224295.1 Curtobacterium sp. MCPF17_046
GAGATGTCTCGTGGGCTCGGAGATGTGTATAAGAGACAGGTCGTGCACGTTGAGCCCGGCGGCGAGTGCCGGGTCGGACTCCAGCGCACGCTCCCACCCCTGGTCCGCGATCGCCACGGCGTACGGGAGCGTCGCGTTCGTCAGCGCGATGGTGCTCGTCCGCGGGACCGCGCCCGGCATGTTCGCCACGCAGTAGTAGACGGCGTCGTGCACGGCGAACGTCGGGTCGTCGTGAGTGGTCGGCCGCGACCCCTCGAAGCACCCGCCCTGGTCGATCGCGATGTCGACGAGGACGGACCCGGCGCGCATGTCGGCGACCATCGCGTCCGTCACGAGCTTCGGAGCCGACGCCCCGGGGATGAGGACGGACCCGATCACCAGGTCCGCCTCGGCGACGGCGTGCGCGATCGCGAGCGGGCTCGACCGGAGGGTCGTCACCCGGCCGTCGAACCGCGCGTCGAGGGCTCGGAGGCGCGGCAGGCTGATGTCGAAGACCGTCACCTCGGCACCCATCCCGAGCGCGATCGTCGCGGCGTGCTCGCCCGCGACACCACCGCCGATCACCACGACCCGCCCCTTCGGCGTGCCGGGGACACCCCCGAGGAGGAGCCCGCGGCCGCCGTTCGCACGCATGAGGTGGTGGGCGCCGACCTGGGCGGACAACCGTCCGGCGATCTCCGACATCGGCGACAGGAGCGGCAGCGACCGGTCGGGGAGCTGCACGGTCTCGTACGCGATCGCGGTGGTGCCCGACTCGACCAGCGCCGCGGTCAGCGGGCGGTCAGCGGCGAGGTGCAGGTACGTGAAGAGGACCTGACCCGCACGCAGGAGCGGGTACTCGGCGGCCACGGGCTCCTTGACCTTGAGCACCATCTCGGCGTCCCAGGCCGACCCGGCGTCCGGCACGTTCACCGCGCCGGCGGCGGCGTACTCGTCGTCGGAGAACGCCGAACCCGTCCCGGCACCGGACTGCACGAGCACCTCGTGCCCGTGCATCGTCAGCTCGGCGACGCCGGCCGGGGTCGCGGCTACGCGGAACTCGTTGTTCTTGGTCTCGGTGGGGACGCCGATGCGCATGACGGACTCCTTCGTGGGCAGGTGCTCGGACACCGCCCATCCAGCCGCACGTTCGCCGCGAGCGCTCGCGCACCGAAGGATCACCCGCTCACCGGCCGTTCCGTTCCGCGGAGTTCGGCATCACGCAGGTCGGGAGCGCTCCCACCGAACGATCTGGTCACTCCCCCGGACCGACGCAGCACCTCGGCTGACGGCGACGAGTCAGCCGTCGGCGACCGGGTCCGCCCTCAGCGGCGCGACCGGGTCCGCCCTCAGCGTCGCGACCGGGTCCGCAAGGTGTCGCTCGGCAGCTCGCTGAACCGGGACCGGTACGCGGCCGAGAACCGACCGAGGTGGCCGAAGCCCCACCCACGGGCGATGTCCGCGACCGAGGTCTCGTCCCGCTCCGCCCGTCGCAGCTCGTCGAGCGCGCCGTCGAGCCGGACGGACCGCAGCAGCTCACCGGGCGTCTGGTCCAGGTGTCGCCGGAGCGACTGCTGCAACCCGCGCGGGCTGAGGCCGGCCGCCGCGGCGATCTCCGGCGTGCCGATGGGCTCACGGGCGTGCGCCTGCACGTAGTCGAGCGCACGCCGCAGCCGCTGGTGCTCCGGTCCGGACCCGGTCACGGCGGCACGCCACGTGCTGCGGCGCGGGAACGCCCGGAGCGCCGCGCTCGCGAAGGCCTCGGCGACGTCCCGGCGGACGGTGGCGGTCATCGGGGAGTCCACCTGCAGCCACGTCGACGAGAGCCGTCGGACCGTGTCGCGCCAGACCCCCATGCCGTCGGCGGCCGGCCGCTCGAGGGGCTCGAACGAGAACGTGTCGTCGCCGACCAGGCTCGTGACGAACGAGCGGTCGAGGTGCACGAGGTTGAGACCGATGTCGCGGTGGTGCAGGTCGTACGGCTCCGACGGCAGGATCACCGGGACGCCGGGCTCGAGGTCCACGGAGCGGCCGTTGAACGTGATGGTGCTGCTCCCGCTGCGGAGCCACGCGACGATGAAGTCGTCGGACTGGCTCTGACTGCGCAGGTCGACGCCGAAGCGGGAGGTCCGCAGGGAGATCCGTTCATCGGTGACACCGGCGAAGTCCCACGCCGTGTCCGCGTGCGTCCGCCGGATCGCGGGGGCCTTCAGGTCGTAGTCGGAGGTGAAGAACGCCATCGCCTGGTCGATGTCCGTGCCTGCCAACCGCCGGTACGACCGGGTGTCGGCACGCTCGACGCCGACGGGCGGAGCGGACGGAGCGGGACCGGCATCGGGAGTGAGCACCATGCTCCGACCGTACGCGACACCTCCGACATCGGACTCGACGGGCCTCCCCCAGAGCCGGGGCCACGCGCCTCCCGTCCGGTCAGCTCTGCAGGATCGCCTGACCGACGCTCTCGTCGAGGATGAGGTCCGTCACGAGCCCCGCGGCCAGGGCGCCGCGCAGCGACGCGGCCTTCCCCCGCCCGGCGACGACGCAGATCCGGCGCGGCGCCCGCTTGACCGTGTCGAGGTCGGGCGCACCGGCCCGGGCGTTCACCCCGATGTCCTTCCACGACCCGTCCGCGCGGTAGAACACGGTGGACACGTCGCCGACGACGCCGGCCTGTCGCAACTCGTCCTGGTCCGCCGGGTCGAGGTACCCGCCGGAGTACACGTGCGACGGCACCGGGGCCTGCGGAGCGCCGACCCCGAACACGACCAGGTCCATCCGCTCGTGCAGGTCGAGCACGCGTCGGATCGAGCGCTCGCGGAACAGCGCGGCCTTCGTGGCGGGGTCGTCGAAGAACGCCGGCACGGGGAACTGCTGCACGAGTGCGCCGTAGGCCTCGCCGAACCGCCGGAGGATCTCCGACGCGTAGACGATGCCCGTCGTGCGGGTGTTCGCGGCGCCGTTCACCTGCACGACGGTCGACCCGTGCGTGGTCTTCGGCACGAGGTAGCGGCTCACGGCGCTGACCGTCGAACCCCACGAGATGCCGATGACCATGTTCGACTCGATGTACTGCGTCAGGATCCGGGCGGCGGACAGGGCCACCCGCTCCAACCGGTCGACGTCGCTCGTGTGGTCCGGGACCGGCACGACGTGTGCGTGCACGCCGAAGCGCGCCCGGATGCTCCGGCTCAGCGCGGCCGCCTGGTCGAGCGGTGAGCGGATCTGGATGTCGACGAGCCCGGTGTCACGGGCGTACTTGAGCAGGCGGGACACCGACGACCGGGACGTGCCGAGCTCGTCGGCGATGGCGTCCATCGTGAGGTCCTGCAGGTAGTAGAGGTGCGCAGCCCGCAGGGCCTGCTGGGTGCGCACGGGCTGGGCGGCGTCGCTCATGGCTCCGAGCATGCACGGACGTGCACGCCCGCTGCAACCCCGTCCGGGCCTCCCGTCCGCCGTCCGGCGGCCCGGACAGGAGGCGCGACAAGCGTTCTGCACGTCCGTGCACGGAGGTTGCCCACACGTTCCGACGAGCGCACGATCGATGGAGTACCAACGGAATCGACCCCAGAAAGCGATGCGAACGACCATGTCGAAGAAGACGCAGCCCAGGAACACGGTCACCGCCCTCACCGGACGCCCGAACGCACAGGTCCTCATCGTCGGTGGCGGGATCAACGGCATCGCCACCTTCCGCGACCTCGCACTGCAGGGCGTCGACGTCGCCCTCGTCGAGCGCAGCGACTACGGCTCGGGCGCGTCCGCCGCGTCGAGCCACATGATCCACGGCGGCATCCGCTACCTCGAGAACGGCGAGTTCCGTCTGGTGCGCGAGAGCGTGCAGGAGCGCAACGGCCTCATCCGCATCGCCCCGCACTACGTCAAGCCGCTGCAGACGACCATGCCGGTCTTCTCGACGTTCTCCGGCATCATGAACGCCCCGCTGCGCATGCTCACGCACAAGCAGCGCTCCACGAAGGAGCGCGGCGCGATGCTCATCAAGATCGGCATGACGATCTACGACTCCTTCTCGCGCGACGGCGGTTCGGTCCCGAAGCACGTCTTCCGCACGAAGAAGGCGGCGCTCGAGGACATGCCGGCCCTCAACCGCGACCTCAAGTACACGGGCACGTACTACGACGCCTCGGTGCACGAGCCGGAGCGCCTGGCGCTCGACGTCCTGAAGGACGGGCTCGCCGCGAGCACCGGCACCGGCACGGACGCGACCGCCCGTGCGACGAACTACGTCGAGGCCGTCGGCAGCCGTGACGGCGGCGTCCTGCTCCGTGACCGCGAGACCGGCGAGGAGTTCGTGTTCACCGCGGACGTCGTCGTGAACGCGTCCGGTCCCTGGACGGACCTGACGAACGAGGCGTTCGGTGGTGGCACGAAGTACATGGGCGGCACGAAGGGCTCCCACATCGTCGTCGACAACCCCGAGCTGCTCGAGGCGACGAAGGGCCGCGAGCTGTTCTTCGAGAACAACGACGGCCGCATCGTCCTCATCTACCCGCTCAAGGGCCGGGTCCTCATCGGCACGACCGACATCGACGCCGACCCGTCGCAGCCGGTCGTCACCACCGACGAGGAGATCGACTACTTCTTCGGGCTCGTGAAGCACGTCTTCCCGCAGATCGAGGTCACGCGCGACCACATCGTCTACAGCTACTCGGGCATCCGACCGCTCCCCCGCCACGAGGACACCGCCCCCGGGTTCGTGTCCCGCGACTACCGGATCGTCGACACCCCGATCGCCGGCCTGCCGGACACGACCGTGCTGTCGCTCGTGGGCGGCAAGTGGACGACCTTCCGGGCCCTGGCCGCGCACCTGTCGACCGACGTCACGAAGAAGCTCGGCGTCGCCCGCACGGTCGACACGACCGGCATGCCGATCGGTGGTGGCAAGGACTTCCCGACCACCGACGGCCAGCGTGCCCTGTGGATCAAGTCGCACCGTGACGGCCTCGCGTCCGAGACCGTCGACCGCCTGCTCGACCGCTACGGCACCCGTGCCGCCGAGGTCGTCGATGCGCTGGTCACCGGTCCGGTCGAGCCGCTCGAGTCGGACGGCACGCTGACCCGTGCCGAGGTCCGGTACTTCGCCGAGCACGAGCAGGCCGTGCACCTGGTCGACGTCGTCCTCCGCCGCACGAACCTCGCGTTCGTCGGTGGTGTCACGATCGATCTGCTCGACGAGCTCGCCGACGTCATGGCCGAGTCGCTCGACTGGACGGCCGAGGAGCGCGCCGACGAGGTCCAGCGCACGCTCGACGTCCTGCGCGAGTCGCACCGCGTCATCGTGCCGCTGACGTCCGCGTCGCAGCTCGCGTAGTCCACGCGACGCACGACGAACGGGAGGCACGGTGCCAGCTGGCACCGTGCCTCCCGTTCGTCCACCCCGCCACCTGCCCGATGCGAGACGCCCCGGATGCGCCGAGACGCCGCCGGATGCTGCGGCGTTCCGCCGCCGGTGCGGCGTTCTGCGGTCCCGGCGGCGTCGCGCCGTCGGTGTCGTCAGAAGCGCTCGCCGGTCGGGTCCTGCGCACCGAGGTCGGCGAGGTCGTCGCCGCCGACGGGCTCGCCCGCCCAGTCCACGAGGCGCCACCCGTCGGCGGTCGAGCCCTCGAGCTCCACGACGCCGGTGTTCTCGAGGTGCCGGTTCCGCCCGAGGTCGTCCGGCACGTTCTGCGCCGTGACCGCGGCCCAGATCCGGATCGCGGCACCGTGGCTGAACGCCGCGACGACGTCCGCCCCGGTCTCCTCGATCTGCCGCACGGCGTCGTCGTACCGCGCGAAGAACGCGTGGCCGTCCTCCGCGCCGGGCAGGTGCTCGTCGCGGTCACCGGCAGCCCAGGCGTACACGGCCGCGAGGTAGCTCTGGACGGCGACCGTGTCCCGTCTGCCCTGCAGGTCGCCGGCCTCGATCTCCCGGAGGCCCGGCAGCACCACGGGTGCGAGGTCGAGCGCACGCGCGAGCGGGGCCGCGGTGATCTGCGTCCGGACCATCGTCGAGGTGAACAGGCGCTCGATGCCCCGGTCCCCCAGCGCGGCGGGGAGCGCGTCGGCCTGCTCCTGTCCGAGCTCGGTCAGGCCGGGTCCGGGCACCTCTGCGTCGAGCAGGCCGGTCACGTTCGCGGGGGTCTGTCCGTGTCGGACGAGCAGGAGTCGCATCCCCTCACCCTACGGAGCGACTCCCCCACTAGCCCTGACGGGTGTTCCAGCGCGGGTCCTTCTTGTTGATGACGTACACGCGCCCGCGCCGCCGCACGACCTGCGAGCCGGGGATCTTCTTGAGCGCCTTGAGCGAGTTGCGGACCTTCACGTGGACCTCCTTGATGAGAACGGTTTTCATGTACCGTACTGCACATGCCCGCAGTCCCGATCACCCTCGTCTCCGCCCTCCACGACGTCGACGCCGCACGCATCGCCGCACGGCTGTCCGACGGGCACCGGCTGCACGCCGCCGGCAGCGCGATGGCCGCGACACGGGCCGTCGCGGACCGGGCCGGGCGCCTCGCCGACGTCTGCGGGCCCGGCGCCCGGCACGCGCTCGTCGTCACCCTGCCCGTCGGCGGTGACGCTCGGGCCGTGGGCATGATGCTCGCGAACGCGGCCCGGGCCGAGACGGGCGACGACCGGGTGCTCCGGCACGTGGTGTCCGTCCTCCGCGCCGACGAGGTCGAGCACCTGTTCTGGTCCGGCGCCGACGACGCGTTCGTCGCCGGCGAGCGCCTCGCGGCCCTGGTCGAGTACGCGACCGTCATCGTGCTCGACCGTCATCGTGCTCGACCGCATCGACCGCCTGCCCACGGCACGGCGTCGAGCCCTCGTCGCCCTCCTGCACCGCTGCGCGCCGTCCGCCGTGGTCCTCGCCGACGAGCGGGTCCGCAGCGCCGACGACCTCCCGACGTCGAACGGCGGCGCGGCCCGCATGCTCGCCGGGAGCGCCGGGTGGATGCGGGCCCTGTCGACCGGGGCTGACGACGCCCACCGGCAGTCCGCGGACGGGCTCACCGCCCTGTGCTACCGGGACCCGCTGCCCTTCCACCCGTCCCGACTCGCCGACGTCGTGGAGCACGACCTCGCGGCCGGGCCGGACGGACGGGTCCTGCGCTCCCGCGGGTTCTTCCGGCTGGCGTCCCGGCCCGACCACGTCGGCTCCTGGTCGAGCGTCGGGGCGATGCTCGCGCTCGATCCGACCGCGAACCCGTCCTGGGACGAGGACGCCCCGATCGGCCAGTCGCTCTGGTTCGTCGGCGAGGACCTGGACGCGGACCGGGTCACGCGGGCGCTCGACGGAGCGCTCATCACCCCGGACGAGCTGCTCGCCGGGCCGGACCTGTGGCGCGCCTGGGCCGACCCCTTCCCGGTGTGGCCCGTCCTCGACCGCGACTGACGGCACGGTCCCCGCGACCGACCCGACACCGAGCCGTCCGCGACTGCTACCGTCTGGCCGTGGCGATCGAACCGGACACGAAGAACTGGACCTGGGTCATCGAGGCGGCGTGCCCGGACTGTGGCTTCGACGGCAGCGCGGTGACGTTCCGGGACGTGCCCGCGGTCATCGACGGGAACACGGACGGCTGGCCCGAGCAGCTCCGCCGCCCGGACGTGCGGGAGCGCCCGGACGAGTCGACGTGGTCACCGCTCGAGTACGGCGCCCACGTCCGTGACGTGCACCGGAAGATGACGGAGCGCCTCGAGCTGATGCTCGCCGAGGAGGACCCGCTGTTCCCGAACTGGGACCAGGACGCCACCGCCGTCGCGGACCGCTACGCCGAACAGGACCCGGCCACCGTCACCCGGGAGCTCCTCGCCGCCGCCGACCGCGCCGTGTCGGCCTTCGGCGGGGTGCCCGACCACCAGCTCGCCCGGACCGGGCGCCGCTCGGACGGCAGCGTCTTCACGGTCGCGACGCTCGCCGTCTACTACGCGCACGACCCGGTGCACCACCTGTGGGACGTCCGCCGGTCGCGCTGAGCGGTCCGGGCCTGGCGGCCGGGCGTCAGGCGAGCGCGTCGAGCAGTGCCCGCGCCGTCGCCGCGTCGGTGACCAGCTCGTTGACGAGCCGGCCACGCACGGCGCTGATGATGCTCGGCACCTTCACGGCACCGACGGCCACGCCGACCGCGTGCGGCACCGCGGCCAGGACCTCCCGCGAGGTCCGGACCATCCGCTCGCTGCCGGGGAACTCGATCGCCTCGCCGTCGGGGCCGGTGAAGTTCAGGCACACGTCCCCGGTCGCCCGGTCGAAGACCGCGTCGTCCACGGGCAGGCCCCTGGCCATCGCGTCGCGGGTCGCGACCGGCGCGCCGATGCCGAGGACCGCGCCCGTCGCACGCTCCCAGAGACCGACGACGTGCTGGAAGGCCGGGTCCTCGTCCAGGGAGGCCCGGAGCGGTTCGGACGGGAGCGCCTGCGCGAACAGGAAGGTCGGGATCGCCCCCGACCGCTCAGCGGCCGCCCGGGTGATCTCGTTCGTCTGGAACCACTGGTTCGGGTCGGCCTGACCACCGACGGTCGGGACGAGCTGCACGCCCGGCATCGGGGGCACGACGCCGTGCGCGATGGCGTGCACCGTGCTGCCGGAGGACACCAGGACCGCGTCCCCCGGGGCGAGGTGCATGGCCTCGACCGCTGCGGCGACGGGCTCGGCGAGGTCGACGCCGAGGGTCGCCGTGTGCGTCACGGCCGCGAGGTACACGGCCTGCAGACCGAGCACGACCCGCAACCGCTCGGCCAGGACGGCGGTCTCGTCCTGGAACGGGTCGACGACCTCGATCCGGACGAGCCCGGCGCGGCGGGCCTCGGACACCAGGCGGCTGACGGTCGGGCGGGAGACGCCCAGGCGGGCGGCGATCTCGTTCTGCGTCGCGTCCTCGAGGTAGTACATCCGGGCCGCCTGGTACACCGTGTCGAGCGGGAACCGGGAGCGGGGACCGTCGCCGGCGGGGACACCGCCCTCCGTCGGCGGACCGCTGGCGGGTGCGGGGTCGGACGGACTCGTTCCGGACATCGAGCGCGGGCCTCCCGGGGTGGTGCCGTCGGCCGGGTGCCGGGACGACACCGCGATCGTAGCGCCGACCGTCCTACCGAATGGTGAAGCCACCGTCGACGCGGAGGTCGGCGCCGTTCACCATCGCGGCCGACCCGCCGGCGAGGAAGAGCACCGCCGCCGCGACCTCGTCGGGCGTCGCGAACCGTCCGGTCGGGATCTCGTCCTGGTGGCGCAGGCCCGCCTCGTTCGCCCACGCGGACCGACCCAGGGCGGTGAGCACGACCGTCGGCGACACCGTGTTGACGGTGACGCCGCGGCGCCCCCACTCGAGGGCGAGCACGCGGGTCAGCCCGAGCAGACCGGCCTTCGACGCGCAGTATGCGGCGTGCCCGTCGATCCCGACGTGCGCAGCCTGGGACGCGATGGTCACGACCCGTCCGTACCCCGCGGTGAGCATGTGCCGTCCGACCGCCTGCGTCACGCGGTGCGTGCCGGTGAGGTTCACGTCGAGCGTCCGCGCCCAGGCGTCGGGCCCGAGGTCCTCGGCGGGGGCCAGGGCGACGATGCCCGCGCAGTTCACCAGGACCTCGACGCGCCCGGCGCCGGCGAGGACCTCGGCGACGGCCGTGTCCACCGAGGCCTGGTCCGTGACGTCGCACCCGATGCCGAGATGCCCGTCCCCGGGCAGCTCGGACGCAGCCGAGGACGACGCGTCGGCGCGGACGTCGAGGACGGCGACCCGCGCACCGCGGCCGGCGAGGGCGCGTGCGACCGCGTTGCCGATGCCGGACGCGCCACCGGTGACGACCGCGACGCGGCCGGTGAACGGGTTCGTGTGGTCGAGGTGGGCCGGACCGGGCCGCAGCAGCGCGGCGAGGTCGTCGTCGTCCGGCAGCGCTGCCGGGGCCGACGCGGGACCGGTGGACGGGTGGTGGTTCTGGAACGCGGACATGACGGGTAACATACCCGATGTCAGATACCACTGCGATTCGAGAGAGCCCATGTCGACGACGACGCCCCCACTCCTGCGCACCGCTCCCGCCCCCGGCCGCCTCGACCGACTCGGGATCCCCCGCCCCCTCGCCCTCGGCTTCCTCGGCGTCCTGGTGATGATGACCGGGGTCGGCGTCGAGTCGAACTTCGTCACCCCGCACATGGTCGCCGTGCTCGGCAGCCCTCCGGCCACGGTCGCGACGATCGTCACCGGTGCGAGCCTCGCGACCCTCATCGGCAGCTACCTGTCCGGCGCGCTCGCCGACCTGGTCGGCCCACGCCCCGTGATGACCGTCGGCGTCGTCGTCTGGGTTGTGTTCGAGGTCCTGTTCCTCGGCGCCCTCCACCTCGGCAGCGTCCCGCTCACCGCGGTGGCCTACACGCTCCGTGGACTCGGGCACCCGCTCGCCGCGTTCGCGTTCCTGGTCTGGGTGAACGTCACCGCGCCCGTCGAACGCCGTGGTGCGGCGGTCGGGTGGTTCTACGTCGCCTTCACCGGCGGCCTGCCCACGCTCGGCTCGTTGTTCGCCCTCGGGACCATCCCGGCCCTCGGCGGCGGGGTCGTCGGCGAGACCGGAGCGATGACCGCCTCGATCGCCCTCGTCGTCGCCGGGTGGGCGCTCGCGCGCTTCGGTGTCCGGCTGCCGAGCGGCACGCAGCGGATCGCCCCCGCCGGCGAGAGCCCCTGGCGGGTCGTCACGAGCGGGATCCGCCTGACCGCGACACGGCCGCGCGTGCTCATGGGGTTCCTCGTCCGACTCGTCAACACCGCACCGGAGTTCGGCATGTTCGTCGTCCTGCCGGCCGTCATCGCCGACGAGCGCGGCTGGGGGCAGCAGCGCTGGCTCCTCATGACCGTGTGCGTGTACGCGACGAACATCCTCGTGAACGCCCTGTTCGGCTGGGTCGGCGACCGCATCGGATGGGTCCGCACGGTCCGCTGGTTCGGCGTCGTCGGGTCCGCGGTCGGGCTGCTCGCCTGGTGGTACGTCCCGCAACTCGTCCCCGCCGGCTCCCACTGGGGGTACGTCGCCGCCGTCGTCGCCGGGTGCGTCTTCGGGTGCTCGCTCGCGGGGTTCGTCCCGATGGGTGCGATCATGCCGGCGCTCGAACCGCAGCACCGGGGTGCGGCCATGGCGATGTACACGACCGCGGCCGGCGGTGCCGCGTTCCTCGGCACCGGGGTGGTGGCCGTCGTCCTCGCGCTCGGCGGGGGCGGTGCCGCCGTCACCTGGACGTTCGTGGGGCTCTACGCCTGCGCCTTCCTCATGGTCGGCCGACTCCACGTCCCGCAGCACGACGAGGCCCACTGACCGATGTCCCCGTCCCTTCCCACCCACCCGTCCCCCGAGGAGGACCGCACATGACCACGATCTGCGACGACCCCGACGAGTTCGCCGAGGACCAACTCGCCGGTTGGCTCGCCCTGTACGCCGACCGCGTCCGCGGGGTGACCGGCGGCGTCGTGACGCTGCCGACCGCCGACACCGACCCGCAGGTCGCCGTCGTCGTCGGAGGCGGCTCCGGCCACTACCCCGCCTTCAGCGGTCTGGTCGGCCCCGGGCTCGCGACCGGCGCGGTCGTCGGGAACGTCTTCACGTCACCGTCCGCCGCCCAGGTGTACTCCGTGGCCAGGGCCGCCGACCAGGGCCGCGGCGTCGTCCTGTGCTTCGGGAACTACGCCGGCGACACGATGAACTTCGGGATCGCCGCCGAACGACTCCGCGCTGCCGGTGTCGACACGCGGATCGTGGTGGTCACCGACGACGTCGCCTCGGCGGACGAGGTCGACCGACGACGGGGCATCGCGGGCGACTTCGCGGTCGTCAAGGCCATGGGCGCCGCGGCGGCCGCCGGGGCCTCGCTGGACGAGGTCGAACGGGTCGGCCGGCGTGCGAACGACCGAACGCGGACGATCGGCGTCGCCTTCTCGGGCTGCACGCTGCCCGGGGCCGACGAGCCGCTGTTCACGGTGCCGGACGGTCACCTGGGCCTCGGCCTCGGTATCCACGGGGAGCCGGGCATCCGCGACGTCCCGCTCGTGCCGGCCCGCCAGCTCGCGCACCTGCTCGTGGACCGGTTGCTCGCCGAGCGTCCGGCCGACGCCCCCGCCGGTGGCCGGGTCGCCCCGGTCCTCAACGGCCTCGGCGACACCAAGTACGAGGAGCTGTTCGTGCTCTGGGGACGGATCGCGCCGCTCCTCGAGCAGGCCGGCCTCGCGGTCGTCGAGCCCGAGGTCGGCGAACTCGTGACGAGCCTGGACATGGGCGGGTGCTCGCTCACCCTGCAGTGGCTCGACGACGACCTCGAGCGACTCTGGCGTGCCGACGCCTACGCGCCCGCCTACCGCAAGGTGGCAGCGCCCCTCGCCGCACTCGTCCCCGCAGCCGCCGGGACCGAGTGCGCTGCGGACGCGACGGTCGTGCCGGACGCGAGCCGGGCCTCCCGGCAGGCCGCCGACACCGTGCGCGTGGTCGTCGCGGCGACGGAACGGCTGCTCCGCGAGCAGGAGCACGAACTCGGCCACATCGACGCCGTCGCCGGGGACGGCGACCACGGACGCGGGATGGTGAAGGGCATCGGTGCGGCCCGGCGGGCGGTGGACGGCACGGACGCGACCGCCGGCGTCGCGTTCCTGCTCGGACGCGCCGGCGAGGCCTGGGCGGCAGAGGCCGGCGGGACCTCGGGCGTGCTCTGGGGCGCGGCCCTCGAGGCGTTCGGCGCCGCGATCGGCGACGACGCCGACGAGGTCACCGCGTCGCTCGTGGTCGACGCGGCCCGGGCCTTCGCCGACGCGGTCGTCCAGCTCGGACGGGCGCGGCGTGGCGACAAGACAAGGCTCGACGCCCTGCTTCCGTTCGTCGACGCCCTCGACGCGGCGGTGCGCTCCGGCGTGCCGCTGCCGGAGGCCTGGACCGCTGCCGCCGAGGTCGCCCGGCTCGAGGCGACCGCCACCGCGGCGCTGTCGCCACGTGTGGGACGAGCCCGGCCGCTCGCCGCGAAGAGCGTCGGCACCCCGGACGCCGGAGCCGTCTCGATGGGCATGGTCCTCACCCGCGTCGGCGAGGTCCTCACCGCCCGACGTGACACCACGAACACCACCATCACCACCACCACTGGAGGAGTGCACGCATGACGTTCCGCATGGCGATCGGGTCGGACGACGCCGGTTTCACACTCAAGGAGGTACTGCGCGCCGACCTCATGGCCGATCCCCGGGTCGTGGACGTCGTCGACGTGGGTGTCGACGCCGACGGCCACACGGCCTACCCCCACGTCGCCGTCGAGGCCGCGCGGCTCGTCGCCGCCGGGTCCGCCGACCGGGCGCTGCTCGTCTGCGGCACCGGACTCGGGGTGGCGATCAGCGCGAACAAGGTCCCCGGCATCCGGGCGGTGACCGCGCACGACCCGTTCAGCGTCGAGCGGTCGGTGCTGTCGAACGACGCGCAGGTCCTCTGCCTCGGGCAGCGGGTGATCGGCACCGAGCTCGCCCGCCGCCTGGTGCGCGAGTGGCTCGGGTACACCTTCGACCCGGCATCGGCGAGCGCCGGGAAGGTCGACGCGATCCGGTCGTACGAGCAGTCCGCCGGATGACCCGGTGAACGCTGTGCTCCGGCCGCCGGACCTGGCCGGACCTGGCCGGAGCACAGCGTTCTGTCGGTTGCCGGACGTACCGTGCACCCGACTCCGATGCACCACCGCGGGTCCGATGCTCGACCGAGGGGAACCCCCATGAAGAAGTCCGTCTGGCTGCCGGCACTGATCGCGCCCGTCGTCGTCGCCGGGGCCGTCGCCGCTCCCGCACTGGCGAACGCCGCCGCTCCTCCCGTCGCCGGGGAGCACCCGACCGCCGCCGCGGTCATCGCCAGCATCGCCGGTTCCTCGGACGCGCAGTACTCGGGCAAGCTCGCGCAGACGAGCGACCTCGGGCTCCCGGAACTGCCCACCGGCTCCGGCGGCTCCTCGCTCGAGGGGGACGCCTCCGACGCACTCGGTCTGCTCACCGCCCCGCACACCGCCCGCGTCTACGTCGACGGGGCGACGAAGCAGCGGGTGCAGGTCACCGAACAGCTCGCCGAGCGGGACGTCATCCGCAACGGCAGCACCGTGTGGACGTGGGACTCCGAGGAGCGCGCCGCGACGAAGGTCACGCTCCCGAGCCGCTCCGCGGAGACGCCCGGATCCGGCACCACCACCCCGGGTGACGTGGCCGAGCGCGCGATCGACGCCATCACCCCGACCACGAAGGTCTCGAAGCCGGTGGCGACCTCGGTCGCCGGTCACGACGCCTGGCTCCTCACGCTCACCCCGAAGTCCTCCGACACCCTCGTCGGCACGGTGCAGCTCGCCGTCGACCAGCAGACGGGGCTGCCGCTGCGCGCGTCGGTCACCGCCGCGGGGAAGGACGACCCCGCGTTCCAGGTCGGCTTCACGAGCCTGTCGTACGGCGCGCCGGCGGCACGCCTGTTCGCTTTCACGCCGCCGAGCGGTGCGGACGTCTCCAGCGAGGACCTCTCCGACGTCCCGGGTGCACCCGGGGACGGTCGCGGACACGGTGCCCCGGACCACGGCGGCGCGACGGTCACCGGCAGCGGGTGGGACACGGTCGTGACCCTGCCCGCCGGCACCGCCGACAGCACCGGTCTCGGGTCGGAGGCGTCCGGGCTCCTCGACCAGCTCACGACGGCGGTCGACGGCGGTCGCGCCCTGCAGACCTCGCTCGTCTCGGTGTACCTGGCCGACGACGGCCGTGTCCTCGCGGGCGCGGTGCCGGTCGCGACGCTGGTCGCCGCCGCGAAGTGACGACGGGGACGGACACCGCGGCCGCACCCCGAGACACCACGGACACCGCAGCCGGGCTCGCCATCCGGACGGTCGGCCTCCGCAAGGTCTTCCGGAAGCAGCGGGCCGTGGACGGCATCGACCTCGCGGTGCCCCGCGGCTCGGTGTTCGGGTTCCTCGGGCCGAACGGCAGCGGCAAGACCACCACGATCCGGATGCTCCTGGGGCTGTCGACCGCCACGAGCGGGACGATCGAGGTGCTCGGCGAACCGATGCCGCGCGGGCTGCACTCGGTGCTCCCCCGGGTCGGTGCCCTGGTCGAGGGTCCGGCCTTCTACCCCTACCTGTCCGGCCGGGCCAACCTGTCCCGCTTCGACGCCGCCGATCCGACCTCCGACCCGCGGACGCGGCGGGAGCGGGTCGCGAGCGCACTCGACCGGGTCGGGTTGAGCCACGCCGCCGACAAGAAGGCGCACGCGTACTCGCTCGGGATGAAGCAGCGCCTGGGCTTGGCGAACGCGCTGCTGTCCCCGCGCGACCTCCTCGTGCTCGACGAGCCGACGAACGGCCTGGACCCGCAGGGGACCCGGGAGGTCCGGCACCTCATCCGGTCCCTGGCGGACGACGGCACGACGGTGTTCGTGTCGAGTCACCTGCTGGCCGAGATCGAGCAGGTCTGCACGCACGCGGCCGTGATGCGCACCGGCTCGATCGTCGCGCAGGGCCCGCTCGACGAGCTCCGAGCCGCCGGCGCCCGGACCGTCACGGTCCGGACCCCCGACATCGGGCAGGCCGGTGTCGTCCTCTCCCGCCTCGGACTCGCGCCCCGGCGAGAGGGCGGGTCCGACGTCCTGGTCGCCGACCTCACCACCGACGTCGAGCCGGAGACGATCACCGCCGAACTCGTCCGCGCCGAGGTCCGGGTGCGCGGCATCGCGGTCGGCGGCGGCACCCTCGAGGACCTGTTCGTCGCACTCACCGGAGAGGGCTTCGATGTCGCAGGGTGACACCGTGGACACGACGACACGACCCGGTGGTACCCGGTCCGCTCCGGGCGCTGCGCGGCGGACCCGCACGTTCGCCCTGCTCGGCTCCGAACTCGCGCTCGTCTTCCGTCGGCGTCGGACCTGGGCGATGCTCGGGGCACTCGCCCTCGTGCCGGTCCTCATCGCCGTCGCGGTCCGGCTCACCACCGACGGCGACGACGGTGGCCCGGCGTTCCTCGGCGACATCACGAACAACGGCCTGTTCGTGTCCTTCACGGCGCTGACGGTGTCGATCCCGCTCTTCCTGCCCCTCACGGTCGGGGTGGTCGCCGGCGACACCGTCGCCGGTGAGGCCAGCCACGGCACGCTGCGCTACCTGCTCGTCGCCCCGACTGGGCGGGTGCGGTTCATCGTCGTGAAGACGATCGGCGCGGTCGCGTTCTGTCTCGCCGCCACACTGCTCGTCGTCCTCGTCGGGGCGGCGATCGGTGCGGCGCTGTTCCCGGTCGGTCCGGTGACGCTGCTCTCCGGTACGCAGGTCGACGGCTGGTCGTACGCGGGCCGTGCGGTCCTGCTCGCGCTCTACGTGACGCTGTCGATGCTCGGCCTGGTGGCGATCGGTCTGTTCGCGTCGACGCTGACCAACGTCCCGGTCGGGGCGATGGCCGCGACGGTCGTGCTGGCCGGGGCATCGCAGGTGCTCGACCAGCTCCCGCAGCTCGACTGGCTGCACCCGTTCCTGTTCTCACACCTCTGGCTCGGGTTCGGCGACCTGCTGCGGGACCCGATCTCGTTCGACTCGTTCGGCAGCAACGCGGTCCTGCAGCTCGGGTACCTGGTCGTGTTCGGCGCGCTGGCGTACGGCCGGTTCGCCAGCAAGGACGTCCTCAGCTAGGTCCGGCCGGGCGCCAGCGGTGCGCCGCCGCCGTCAGTCGGCGCCGCGGGACGCCGGGGAACCGCTCTCGAGCGTGCCCTCGGCCTTCTCGTGCGCGTACACGTCGCGGAGGTCACGCGCCTTCTCGGACCGGTACCAGTCCTGCCGGGCCCCGGTCTCGACGGGCTGCATGCCGACGACGACCTTGCCGCGGGAGTGCATCTCCGCCAGGTCCTCGTACGCCTCGACGATGTACTCGAACGGGTAGAACCCGGAGATGAGGACCTGCACACGGCGGTCCTCGACGGCCTTCACGAGGTACGTGATGAGCTCGCGCGCCTCCGGGTCGGACGCCGGGGCCCGGAGGAACCGGAGTTCGGCGTCCCGCCGGTCATCCGACGACACGAAGCGCTTCTCGTCCACCCCGAGCCGGACGGCGAGCGCGCGCGCGGACTCGTCGCCGTGGTTGTCGATGAAGGCGGTGACGGGCCGGCCCTTCGCGATCTCGGTGATCCGGGCCTCCTCACCGTCCCCGTAGGCGACGGGCAGGATGCCGATCTGCCGCAGGTAGTCGTGGTTGCGCGGGCTGCCGAGTCCGATGACCGTCGCACCGGCGTCGCGGGCGAGCTGGCACTGGATGTGCCCGACGCCGCCGGCGGCCGCGCTGATGACGACGGTGTCGTCGGGTCCGAGTCGGAGCTTCCGGACGACGTCGACGGCGGTGCAGCCCGCCAGGTACAGCCCGCCGGCGACCTCCCACCCGACGTGGGTCGGCTTGATGACGACGGCGTCGCGGGGCACGACCACCCAGGTGGCGTGCGAGCCGCCCTCGGGCGCGTGCCCCATGACCTCGTCGCCCACGCGGAGGTCCTTCACCCCGTCGCCTCGCGCGCGCACGATGCCGGCGAGGTCGACGCCCTGCCGTGCCGGGAAGTCGACGTGGACGTGGTCCTGGAGCTTGCCCTCGCGGAGGAACCGCTCGATGTGGTTGAGGCCCGCCGCGATCACCTCGACGAGGACCTCGCCGGGGCCGGGCGTGGGGCGTTCCTGCGGCACGACCTCGACCACGTCGAATTCGCCGTACCGCTCGTACTGGACTGCGCTACCGGTTCGCATGTCATCCTCCTCGGGACGTCGTGCGTCCGTCCTACTCGCCGCACCCCGGTCGGTGCGCGGGGATGAGGGGTACTCGCAGGGACGGGTCGGACGGGAGGCCCGGGGCGGCCCGGAGCGCGCCTCCCGTCCGGTCCGGCGACCGGGGGGGGGGGGGGAGGACACCGGTCAGGACGGACCGAAGGCCGCCGCGATGCGGGCAGCGGTGTCGGCGTCGAGGTGCAGTGCCCGCTGGTCGGCGTCCGGACGCGGCACGCGGACCGGCGTCGACCAGAGCGAACCGTCCTCGGCGAGGTCGACGACGAGGGCGCCGGTGCCGACGAGGGCGGTCTCCTCGTCGTACCGACCGGTGACGTCGGCGTCGTTCGCGACCCCGGGCGCGACGAGGACGGGGACGCCGCCGGTCGAGCCGGCGAAGTGGTGGTGGTAGTGGCCGGCGAGCACGACCCGGACGTCGGCCCCCCGCAGCACCGCGGCGAGGTCACCGGGGTTGCGGAGCTTCAGCGCGTCGTGCAGCGACGTCGGTGCGGGCAGTGGCGGGTGGTGCAGGACGACGACCGACCCGTGCGGTGCCGGCTCGGCGAGGGCGGCCCGCAGGTGCTCGGTCGCGGTCGCGGACAGCTCGCCGTACCCGGCGCCCGGGACGCTCGTGTCGACGGTGACGATCCGCCGGCCCGCGACGACGGACCGCCCTCGGACCGGGACCGCGGGGTCGTGGTGCTCCATCGTGTGCATGAGCGGTCTCCCGCCCTCGCCGAGGACGTGCCCGTCGAACAGGACCCGTCGGAAGCCGTCGCGCTGGTCGTGGTTGCCGGGGACCGTCACGAACGCCGCGCCGTGCCGCTCGGCCCAGCCGCCGACCAGGTCGCGGACCGTCGCGTACGACTCCGGCGACCCGTCCTCGGACACGTCGCCGGAGACGACGACCAGCCCCACGCCGTCGAGGCCGTCCAGATGGTCGAGCAGGGCGCCCAGCGCCGCCGTGGTGTCGACGGTGCCCTGGTGCAGCGCGCCGTCCCCGGTCACGTGCGTGTCCGAAAGGTGCAGGATGCGGAGTGTTCCGGGAGCGGGAGGCTGCATGTCGCACACCGTAGCCGGGCCGGACGACCGGGGTGCGTCGCCGGGGGTACCGTTGTCCGGTGATCGACCTGCGCTCCGACACCGTGACCCGTCCGACCCCGGCGATGCGCCGCGCCATGGTGGACGCCGAGGTCGGTGACGACGTGTTCGGCGAGGACCCCGAGACCACCGCGCTCGAGCAGGAGGTCGCCGCGCTCCTCGGTCACGAAGCCGGGCTCTTCACCCCGTCCGGGTCGATGGCGAACCAGCTCGGGCTCCGCCTGCTCGTCGGCCCCGGCGAGGAACTGCTCGCCGACGTGCAGGCCCACGTCGTCCGCGCCGAGCTCGGCGCGGCGGCCGTGTTCTCCGGCATCACCACACGGACGTGGGCGTCCGACCGCGGCCGTCTGGTGGCCGACGCGGTGCGCGCGATCGCGGAGCCGAACGCCGGCGCCTACTCGGTGTCGACGACGGCGATCGCGGTGGAGAACACGCACAACTTCGGCGGCGGCACCGTGCAGCCCGTGGCCGAGGTCCGCGCCGTGCAGGAGTTCGCCCGCGAGCACGGCATCGGCCTGCACCTGGACGGTGCCCGGTTGTGGAACGCCCACGTGGCGTCGGGCACCCCGTTCCCCGACCTGGCGAGCGGGTTCGACACGGTGTCCGTCTGCATGTCGAAGGGCCTCGGTGCGCCCGTCGGGTCCGTGCTCGTCGGATCGGCCGACCGGATCGCGGCCGCGCGGATCTGGCGGAAGCGCTACGGCGGGGGCATGCGGCAGACGGGCATCCTCGCCGCGGGCGCACGGCACGCCCTGCACGAGCACGTCGACCGCCTGGCCGAGGACCACGCGAACGCCCGGGTGCTCGCAGCGGCGCTCGACGTCGACCCGGAGTCGGTGGACACGAACATCGTCTTCGCGCAGGTGTCCGACCCCGACACGTTCGTCGCCGCCGCCGAGGCCGCTGGCGTCCGGGTGATGCGGCTCGGGCGGACGACGGTGCGCCTCGTCACCCACCTGGACGTGTCCGCGGAGGACGCCGCGCGGGCCGCCGAGGTGCTCGCCGCACTCCCCCGCTGACGGCGGAGCCGACCCCGCACCCGTCAGCCGACGGCCGCCGCCGCCGCGGGTGCCGTCCGCAGGTCGAACGACAGCGGATCCGCGCGGACCGTGTCGAGCGCGAGCGCGACGGCACCCGTCACGACGACGTCCGCCCCCAGCGTCGAGGCCACGATCTCCGGCACCGGGTCGAACCGCCCGCTGCCGAGCACGGCCGAAGCGCGGTCGATGACGGCACCGGCGTGCCCCGCGATCGCCCCCGCGACGACCACCCGGTCGATGTCGAGCAGGCTCGCGAGCAGGACGCACACCCGGGCGAGCAGGTCCCCGAGCTGATCCACGACCTCGAGCGCGACGGGGTCGCCGTCGTCCGCGGCGCGGAAGACCGCGGCCGCGTCGAGGCCCTCGCGGGCGACGGCACGGCCGAGCGGGCTGTCCGGGTCGACCCGGCCGGCGTCGACCGCCGCCGTCACCGCGGTGCGCGCCGCCGCGCCGAGTCCGTCCGACGACCCCACACCGACGACGAGTCCGAGTGCGCGCAGCTCGCCCGCGCCGCCCCGCGCACCGCGGAGCAGCACGCCGTCGACGACGAGGCCGGCGCCGAACCGCTCCCCCGCGAGCAGTGCGGCGAAGGACGCCTCCGGCGCGGACGGCCGTTCGGCGATGGCCGCCAGGTTCGCGTCGTTCTCGACGACGACGCGGGCTCCGGGGGCGACCGCGTCGAAGCCGGGGTTCATGCTGACCCAGAAGCCGCCGTCGTCCGGTGAGACACCGCGGGCGTCGACGGGTGCGGGGACCCCGACGGTGGTCACGAGGACCCGGTCGGCGTCCGTCCCGGCCGCGGCGAGCGCGGCGGCGACGGTGGTCGCGACCGCATCGAGGCGGAACCCGACGTCGAGCCCTCGCGTGCCGAGGTCGGTCTCCGCACGCGCGAGCACGGCACCGCGCAGGTCGGCGACGAACGCAGCGACCCGGTGCTGTCCGGCGTCGACGCCGACGACGCACCCCGCGGTCGGGTCGAGTTCGTAGCGCCGTGCGGGTCGACCGATGCGGTACTCGCCGGCGGTGCGCGCGTCGTCCAGCTCCGTCAGCCAGCCGCGTGCGACGAGGTCCTCGCACGCAGCGAGCACGGTGGAGCGGGTCAGTCCGGTCGACTCCATCGCCTCGGTCGCGGTGAAGGCGCCGACGTCGAGTGCGTGATCGAGGACGGTCTCCGCACTGGAGGCACGGGGCGACGCTCGACGCTGCGGCATGTGGCGAGACTACCGCGGCACGGATTGCTTGCGCGAGTAGATTTTGTCCGTATATTTAGTCGGGCGCGCTGCATCGGAGCAGCGCGCACACCGGGACGGCGACGGTGCCGATCCCGGCGAACGGAGACGACGTGCAACCACGCGCCACACGAGCCGGCAGCGCATCCGCGCTGAGCCGGCGGTCGTTCCTGCTCGGGGCGGGCGGCATCGCCAGCGGCCTCGCACTCGCCGGCTGTGCACCGGTCGGGTCGACCGGCTCACGGCCGGAGACGATCAGCTTCTACGTGTCCAAGCCCGAGGTCATCGGGTACTTCGACGACCTCATCGCGCAGTTCCACCAGGCGCAGTCACGGATCCGGGTGGTCCGGGACTCGACGTCGAGCATGTCGGCGAACTTCGTGCGGAACAGCCCGCCGGACCTCGGCTGCTGGAACTACAACTTCTCCGTCGTGCCCTTCGTGGAGCACGGCGCACTCACCGACCTCTCGGACCTGCCCGAGGCCGCGACGATCAACCCCGACCTGTGGCCACTCATGGAGCAGACCGCCGACTACCCGGGCCGCAGGAGCGCGCTGCCGTACTCCGTGACCGCCGCGTCGGTGATCTACGACCGCGCCCTGTTCGCCGAGCAGGGGCTCGACGTCCCGACGACGTGGTCCGAGTTCGCCGCCGTGTGCCGCCGGCTGCAGGAGGCGGGCATCGCACCGGTGTACGGCACGTTCAAGGACAACTGGACGATCGCGCAGGGCATGTTCGACTACAGCATCGGCGGGATGATCGACACCCCGGCGACGTTCGCGGCCCTCCGCGCGGCCGGCACCCGTGTCGGCACGGGATCCGCGCCGTCGTTCGCGGAGGACTTCGCGGCCCCGATGGAACGCATGGCGCAGCTGCGCGAGTGGCACCAGCCCGGTGCGGTCAGCCGCGGGTACGGGGACGGCAACCTGGCCTTCGCGCAGGGGAAGGCCGCGATGTACCTGCAGGGGCCGTGGGCGCTCGGCGAGATCGCCAAGACCACGCCCGACATGGACCTCGGGACGTTCCCGCTGCCCGTGACCGAGGACCCCGCCGACCGGAAGGTGCGGGTCAACGTCGACCTGGCGCTCTGGATCCCGGAGGCCTCGCGCAAGCAGGAGGCGGCGCGGGAGTTCCTGTCGTTCCTCATGACCCCGGCCGTGAACGACCGGTACAACGCGGACAACAACGGGTTCGGGGTCCGGCGAGACGCCCCGCCCGCGTCGAACCCCGCCCTGCGCGGCATGCAGTCGTACTACGACGACGCCGCCTTCTACCTCGGCGCCTCGCAGCTCATCCCCGCCGAGATCCCCGTCGCGAACTACGCGCAGTCGATCGCGTTCGGCGGCGACCCGCAGCGACAACTCCGCACCCTCGACTCCGACTGGGCGCGCCTGGCGCTCCGCTCGGCCGCGTGAAGGAGACGACCATGACCCTCACCACCAAGGCGGACGGCGGCCGCACGCACGGCCGGACCACGAGCCTCCCGGCCGGACGCCGGAGGCGACCGCGGATCGACCCGCTGTTCCTCGCGTTCCTGCTGCCCACCCTCGTCCTGTTCACGCTCGCCATCACGCTCCCCGCCGTGATGGGCATCGTGCTGAGCTTCACGAACTCCGTCGGGTTCGGCGAGTTCCGGTTCATCGGCTTGACGAACTACGTGGCGGTGTTCTCCGACCCGGCGATCCTGCAGGCGTACCTGTTCACGATCGGCTTCTCGCTCGTGACCGTGCTCGTCGTGAACGCCGTCGCGTTCCTGCTCGCGATCGCCCTGACCGCGAAGGTGCGCGGCAAGATCGCGCTGCGGGCGGTGTTCGTGCTGCCGATGGTGATCTCCGGCATCGTCATCGCCTACGTGTTCTCGTTCCTGTTCGCGAACAGCCTGCCGGCGCTCGCCACCACGCTCGGGATCACGCCGCTCGAGCAGAGCATCCTGGCGGACCCGGACCTGGCGTGGATCGCGATCGTCGTGGTCACCGCGTGGCAGGCGATCCCGTCGACCCTGCTCATCTACATCGCCGGGGTGCTGTCGATCCCAGGCGAGGTGTACGAGGCGGCGTCGCTCGACGGTGCCGGTGGGTGGCGCCAGCTGCTCTCGATCACCGTGCCGCTGACGGCCGGGTACATCCTCATCAACCTCGTCATCGGGTTCAAGAACTTCCTGAACTCGTACGACATCATCGTCGGCCTGACCGACGGTGGCCCCGGCACCTCGACGACCAGCGTCGCGATGTCGATCTTCAAGGGCTTCAACGGTGGCGACTACGCCTACCAGATGGCCAACGCGACGATCTTCTTCGTGATCGCCGTCGTGATCGCCGTGATCCAGCTGCGGGCCACCCGCGGGAAGGCAGCGCTCTGATGTCCCTACAAGCACCCCTGCGACCGGGGACGACGGCGACCGGCAGCATCCGTTCGGTGGACGCCGACCGGACCACCGGCAGCCGCGGCGCCGGCCGGCGCGAGCGCGCCAACTGGCCGGTCACGATCGTCCTCGTCCTCTGCGCGCTGTCCGTGCTCGTCCCGCTCTACGTCACGCTGACGATGGCGTTCAAGACCACCGGACAGGCGGTCGACGGCAACGCCTTCTCGCTCCCGGCACCGTTCAGCGTCGACGGGTTCGTGCAGGCGTGGGAGCTCACGGACTTCCCGCGGGCCTTCGGCATCTCCGTGCTCGTCGCGGCGATCACCGTCGCCGGCACGATCCTGCTCGCCTCGTTCACCGCGTACGCCATCGCCCGGAACTGGGACCGTCGGCTGTTCCGCTGGTCGTTCTTCTACCTGCTCGCCGCGATGTTCCTGCCGTTCCCGGTGCTCGCCCTGTCGCAGGTGAAGCTCACCGGTCTGGTCGGGCTCGACAACCCCGTCGGCGTCGCGATCCTGCACGTCATGTTCCAGCTGTCCTTCAGCGTGCTGCTCTTCACGGCCTTCCTGCGCTCGATCCCGGCCGAGCTGGAGGAGAGTGCCCGCATCGACGGTGCGAGCACGGGGCAGGTGTTCTGGCGACTCGTGTTCCCGCTGCTGGCACCGATGAGCGCCACCGTCGGCATCTTCGCGTTCCTCGCGTCCTGGAACGACTTCGTGATGCCGTCGCTGATCACCTCCGACCCCGCGCTGCAGACCCTGCCGGTGCTGCAGCAGATGTTCCAGACCCAGTTCAGCAACAACTACAACGTGTCGTTCGCCTCGTACCTGATGGCCATGGCCCCGGCGATCATCGTCTACCTCATCACGCAGCGGTGGGTCATGGCCGGCGTGACCCAGGGCGCCATCAAGTGACCGACACCCGCCCGACCCCGACCGAAGGAAGCAACCCCATGACCGACGTGCTCGACCCGGCCGTCCAGCCGACGACCCCCGCGACCGACGAGACCTGGTGGCGGCAGGCGAGCGTCTACCAGATCTACCCCCGGTCCTTCGCGGACGCGGACGGTGACGGCATCGGCGACCTCCGCGGGGTCACCGACCGGGTGCCGTACCTGGCGTCCCTCGGCGTCGAGGCCGTCTGGCTCAGCCCCTTCTACCCGTCCGCCCTCGCCGACGGCGGCTACGACGTGGACGACTACCGGGACGTCGACCCGCGGCTCGGGACGCTCGACGACTTCGACGACATGGTCGCGGCGCTGCACGGTGCCGGCATCCGGGTGATCGTCGACGTCGTCCCGAACCACACGAGCGACCGGCACGAGTGGTTCCGCGAGGCGCTCGCGTCCCCGAAGGGCTCCCCCGCCCGGGCACGGTACGTGTTCCGCGACGGCACCGGCCCGTCCGGCACGGACGCCCCCGCCGACTGGGTGTCGATCTTCGGCGGCCCGGCGTGGACCCCTGTCGGTGACGGCCAGTGGTACCTGCACAGCTTCGCGAAGGAGCAGCCGGACCTGGACTGGACGAACCGGGAGGTCCGCGACGACTTCCTCCGGACCCTGCGCTTCTGGTCGGACCGCGGGGTCGACGGGTTCCGCATCGACGTCGCCCACGGACTGGCGAAGGACCTGCCCGCGGGTGACCTGCCGACCTGGGCCGAGGTCACCGCGATGCCGAAGGACGGCACGCACCCGCTCTGGGACCGCGACGAGGTGCACGAGATCTACGCCGAGTGGCGCCGGGTGTTCGAGGAGTACACCCCCGCCCGGACCGCGGTCGCCGAGGCCTGGGTGCCGGCGGACCGGCGTGCCCGCTACGCCAGCGCCGAGGGCCTCGGTCAGGCCTTCAACTTCGACCTGCTCGAGGCGGACTTCGACGCCGGGCAGTTCCGGTCGGTCATCGAGTTCAACCTCGGCCTGGCGGAGCAGTCCGGGTCCTCGACCACGTGGGTGTTCTCGAACCACGACGTCGTCCGGCACGCGACCCGGTACGCGCTGCCCCCGCGCAGCGGCGACGCCGCGCACGCCCCCTCCACCGACAAGCAGGGCAGCGCCTGGCTGCTCGCCGGCGGGTCACAGGACGACCTGGACCGGGGCCTCGGCCTGCGTCGTGCCCGCGCCGCGACGCTCCTCGAGCTCGCGCTCCCCGGCTCCGCGTACCTGTACCAGGGCGAGGAACTCGGCCTGCACGAGGTCGGCGACGTCCCGGACGCCGCCCGCCAGGACCCCGCCTACTTCCGCAACCCCGGCGTCGACGTGGGCCGCGACGGCTGCCGGGTGCCGATCCCGTGGACCCGGACGGGCGAGAGCTTCGGGTTCGGGCCCGGCGGCGCCCACCTGCCCCAGCCGGCCTGGTTCGCGGAGTCGAGCGTCGAGGCCGAGGACGCCGACCCGGACTCCACCCTGAACCTGTACCGCGCGGCGCTCCGGCTGCGCCGCGCGCTGCAGGCCGCGGAGCACCTGGAGTGGGTCGAGACCGGACGCGACGACGTCCTGGCGTTCCGCCGCCCGAACGGGTGGACGAGCGTCACGGTCTTCGGTGAGGAGCCGTTCCGGCTGCCCGAGGGCGAGCTGCTGCTCGCCAGCGCGCCGGTGACGGACGGTGTGCTGGCGGGCGTCGGGACCGCCTGGCTGCGTCCCTGACGGGACGGCACGACCGGACCGGGAGACGGACGGGAGGCCCGGTGCGCGACGCGTGCCGGGCCTCCCGTCCGTCCGGGGTCGCCCCGACGCCCGGACCCGTCAGACGGGCTCGGTAGGGTCGGCACGTCGAGAGGAGGCCGCGTGGCCGGAGCAGCCGTCACCGTGCGTGACTTCGTCATGCGGTTCGGGGACCGGACCGTGGTCGACGGTCTCACCTTCGACATCGCTCCCGGCGAGACGTTCGGGCTGCTCGGCAGCAACGGCTCGGGCAAGACCACGACGATCCGCGCTCTCCTCGGCATCACGGCTCCCACCTCCGGCACGCTGACCATCGACGGTGGGGCGTACCGACCGGCCACCGGCGGCATCGGGTACCTGCCCGAGGAGCGTGGGCTCTACCGCAAGGAGACCGTCATCGACGTGATGACGTACTTCGCAGCGCTCCGCGGCATGCCCCGGGGTCCGGCGACGCGGTGGTCGACCGAGTACCTGGAGCGCGTCGGGCTCGCGGACAAGGCGAAGGTCCGGATCGACAAGCTCTCCGGCGGCCAGCAGCAGAAGGTGCAGCTCGGCATCACGATCATGGACCGCCCGCGGCTGCTCATCCTCGACGAGCCGACGAAGGGTCTCGACCCGGTGAACCGACGGCTGCTGCTCGACCTCGTGGCCGAGCGGAAGGCCGACGGCGCGACCGTCGTCCTCGTCACGCACCAGATGGACGAGGTCGAACGGCTCTGCGACCGGATCCTCCTCCTCAAGGACGGCGTCGCCGCCGCGTACGGCACCATCCCCGAGGTGCAGGACGCGTTCGGCGGGGCGGTCGCGCAGGTCGGGCTGACCGGCTCCGTGCCCGCGTCGGACCTGTACCGGCTCGCCCGGCACGAGGGGCACGTCGCCCACCTGGTGCCCACCGCGGCCTCGGCCCGCGACGGGTCCGACATCCTCGCCGAGCTCGTCGGGGCCGGCGTGCACGTCACCGCGTTCGCGATGCGCCGCATCCCCCTCGAGGAGATCTTCGTGCAGCTGTACGGCCACGACGCGGCGACCGACGCCGCCCCGGTCGGAGCAGCACGGTGAGCCGCCTCGGCACCGTCGTCCGGTTCGAGTTCGTGCGGGCGGTGAAGAAGCCCGCGTTCTGGATCGGCACGCTCGCGCTCCCCCTCGTCGTCATCGTCGTCTCGCTGCTCGTCGGCATCGGGCAGGCGGCCGGCACCGACTCGGCGGTCTCGAGCGGCTCCGCGGCGAGGACGCCCTTCCACTACGTCGACCACTCCGGACTGGTCTCGGAACCGATCGCCGCGAGGTGGGGCGGGTCGCCGTCCGAGGACCCGGCGGCCGACCGCGCGGCGGTGCGGACCGGACACCTCGACGCCTTCATCGAGTTCCCCGCGAAGCCGTCCACGTCCCCGGTCACCGTCCTCGGGGCCGACCGCGGGCTGTTCGCGAACAACGGCTACTCGGCGCTCGCGCAACGGGTGCTCGAACAGAGCGTCGCCGCCGGGGTCGACGACGCCGAGGCCGTCCGCATCCTCCGGTCACCACCGACCACCGACGTCACGACCTACGCCGACGGTCGTGTCGCGCCGGGCTGGCTGTCGGTCGTGCCGCCGCTGCTCTACGTCGCCGCGTTCTTCGGGCTCGTGGTCCTGCTCGCCGCCCGGATGGTGACCGTCGTGGTGGAGGAGAAGGAGAACCGGATCTCCGAGATGATCCTGACGACCGTCACGGCCGGCACGCTCATCCGCGGCAAGGTCCTCGCGATGCTCCTGGTCGGACTCGTGCAGGTCGGGGTGTTCCTGGTACCGGGCCTGCTCTCGCTGGCCGTGGTCCTGCCGCTCGTCGCGGGACGGGTCGGCGCCCTCGCGGTCGACCCGTGGCGGATGGTGGCCGGGGCGCTCCTCCTGGTCGGCGGGGTGCTGCTGGCGTCCGCACTGTTCGTCGCCGTCGGCGCGTCGGTCCCCACGATCAAGGACGCCTCCACGCTGCAGTCCGCGGCGCTCTTCGCGGTGATCATCCCGCTGTACGCCGCGTTCTTCGTCACGACGACCCCCGCGTCGCCGATCGCCGCGTTCTTCACGTACTTCCCGACGTTCACCCCGGTGACGGCGATGGTGCGGAACGCGGTCGGCTCGCTCTCCGTCCTCGAGACGGTGGTGTGCATCGTCGAGGTGTTCGTCGTCGCGGGTCTGCTGCTCTGGTTCGCCGAGTACCTGTTCCGGCACTCGGTCGCGCAGTACGGGTCGAAGGTGACGCTGCAGCAGATCGCCGGGTGGCGCCGGACGCGCACGCTGCCGCGCTCCCGCTGACGGGAGGCCCCAGGCGGGCGAGCAGCACGCCTGCCGTCGGTGGGTCAGCCGACGGTGACCGGTGCCGCCGACGGCCTGCCGCGCTGCTGCATCCAGACGAAGAAGCCGGCCAGCGTGAACGCGCCGTAGACGACGTACATGAGGCCCGAGGCGTAGTACCCGGCCGAGAACAGCAGGGGCACGCCGACCAGGTCGACGGCCACCCAGATGAGCCAGAACTCCACCCACCCCTTCGCCATGCCGTAGGTGGCGAGGAGGGACCCGACGAAGATCCAGGCGTCGCTCCACACCGGCTCGTAGGACCCCAGGGCGCGGAACACCGGGGTCAGCAGGGCCGTGCCGCCGACCAGGCCGACGACGAGCAGTGCGCGGGACCGCCAGGAGGCCCAGTGCGGCTCGAGCACGGTCGCGGTGTCGTCGGCCCGGTGGGTCCAGCGGTACCAGCCGTACACGCTGACCAGGATGAACATCACCTGCCGACCGGCCTGGCCGAGCAGGTTGACGGGGTTGGGCGTGTCGAAGAGCGCCCCCATGAAGACCGTGAAGAGGAGGGCGTTGCCGGCGATCCCGACGGGCCAGGCCCAGACCCGGCGTCGCATGCCACCCAGGGCGCTGAGCAACCCGAACGCGTTGCCGATGACCTCGCGCCACAGCACCGTCTGGTCGCCGATGACGAGTTGTGCGTCGAACAACCACCGCACGAAGCCCATGTGACCCTCCTCGATCCGGTCGATGCAACTGCAAGGATCCGGTGTGCATTCCGGGGCCGACGCGCGCGGCAGGAGCTCCGCCCCCGAACTGGGGCCGATGCAAACGCATAGTGCCCTGTCCGCAGTATGGGGGACCGGGTAGGTTCGACCACAGGACGACCGAGCCCGAGTTTCCCTCACTCCTTGGCACCGGCCGTCCTCCGGCACCGGTCAGCCGCGCCCCCTGCATGCAGGGGTCGATGACAGCCGTCCCGTCGGGCTCTCCCGAAGTCCATGACGCCAACAGCGCTGCCCGCGCAGGAACGGAAGAACCATGCACAAGATCGTGACCGGCACCATCGCGAGCGCCGCCGGCGTCGCCCTCCTCCTCGGCGGAGCGGGTTCCTTCGCCCTGTGGAACGCGCAGGCCAGCAGTGCCGCGACCGGGGTGAGCTCCGGCACCTTCACCCTGACGGCGGACGACGACGGCTCCTGGACCGACATCACGAACGGGAGGTCCGCGTCCATCGACCCGACGCAGGTGCTCATGGTCCCGGGCAACACCTACCGCTTCACGCAGACCCTCGTGGTCGGCGCGACCGGCACGGACCTCCGCGCCCTCCTCACCTACGCGCCGCAGAGCATCACCGGTGACCAGGAGCTCATCGACGCGAGCACCCAGCACCTGGAGGTCACCTCGACGAGCACCGCGCTCCGCAGGACCTCCGACACGGCCTTCGAGGTCACGCCGTCCCAGGCCCGGTCGACCGTGCAGGTCGTCTTCACGATCAGCCTGCCCGAGTCCGCGACCACCGGCCAGGGCGGCACCGTGGACGTCGGCGCGCTCGCGTTCACGCTCACCCAGACCGCCATCGGTTCCTGACGCACCGACGCCGCCGGGAACGGACGGCGACCCGGACACGGCGGACGGCGGGCCCCTGACCCGCCCGTCGTCCGTCGCACCACGAGGACCGCGACGTCCAGGGGGACGACCATGACGAGGACCACACCGACGACGGGACGCCACCGCGCGCCCCGTCGTCGGCGCTGGGTCTGGACCCTCGGGATCGCTCTCGCCGCCGCCGTGAGCGCTGCTGTCATGGGCAGTGGCAGCACCTACGCCCTGTGGAACAGCTCCGCCGAGACCGACGCGGTCACGATCCGGTCGGGCACGGCGACCCTCGCCGTCACGGCGATGCGCGTCACGGACGCGGCACCGCTCGCGCCGGGGACGAGCACGACGGGGACGTTCACCGTCCGGAACACCGGCACCGTCCCGCTCTCCATCCGGCTCGCGCTGACCGGGGCGAAGGTGGCCTACGTCCCCTCCGTCCCCGACGCCGCCGTGCTCGACGAGCTCACCGTGCGTCTCGCCGCGGTCGCGCGGGCGTCCGACTGCCGGGCCGGGCTCGGCGGCTACAGTGCCCGCCCGACCGCGTTCGACACCGGGAGCGGCTACTACACGCTGCCGGTCGGGGTCACGGGCACGGCCTGCGTCGAGGTGGTCCTCGACGCAGACGCGCCGCAGACCGTCTCCGGTGCCGTGACCGACTTCACCCTGACGGTCACGGGGACGCAGGTGGCAGGGTGAACGGCCGCCTCCGGGTCCTGCTCGCCGTGGTGCTCGTCGCCGCATTCGTCGGCGGTGGCTCCTCCGTCGCCTGGGCGCTCTGGACCGCGACCGGGACCACCGCGTCGAGCGTCACGAACGGCAAGGTGGTCGCGGGCATCACGGGCACCGAGGCCATCACGACCACCTTCACCTCCGCGGACCCGACCGTCACCCGCCCCGTCACCCTGCGGAACACCGGGAACATCGCGGGCACGACCGCGACGCGCGTCCTGGTCGCCGCCGGGTCGGTCGCCCTCGCCCAGGCCGTCGACGTCGTGGCGTGGCCCGTCCCGTCGGCCGACGGGTGCACCGCGACCGGGGACGTCGGCAGCGGTGCCGTCCGAGGGACCTGGGCCGCGCTCCCGAGCCTGGTGTCCCACCTCGGGCCGCGGGCCGATGCCGTGTGGTGCATCCGGTCGACTGTCCGGGCCGACGCACCCCCGCAGGCGACCACGGACGTGCACCTCGAACTGACGACGGCGAACGGGAGTTGGGTGTCCGCCACCGTCTCGGGCGGCCTGTACCTCAACACCGGCAACGGCCTCCCCGCGTTCACCTGCACGGACCACGACGGCAACTACGTCGACGTGGCCTGGGCCCGCGGTACCCGGTCGGACGCCACCTACTACGCCGCCTACGTGGGCGAGAAGCGGGTCGGCGCGTCCGACCAGGGCTACCACGGAACCCTCCAGATCGCTCCGGAGGACCTCCCGCCGGGCACCCCCGCCGGGCCCGTGACGATGGACGTCCGCGTCCTCGACGACGCCGGGCAGCCGACCGACGACATCGCCGGTTCCGGGCCGGTGACCCTGTTCACGCAGCAGGACGGCCCCGCCATCCGGTGCGGCGCATGACCGCGATCAGCAGCGGCACCCGGTCCGGAGGCGCGACCCGGCCCCGCCACGCCGCCCGCCCCGCCGTCCGTCGTGTCCCGACCGGCTTCCCGGCACTCCTCCGCGCGGTCGGACTCGGTCTGAGCACCGGGCTGGTCCTGCTCGTGGCGGCGCTGGCCGTCGTGCTCGTCGTGCTCCCGAAGGCCACCGGCTCGGTGCCGCTCTCCGTCCTGACACAGTCGATGGAGCCGACCCTGCCGCCGGGGACGCTCGTCGTCGTCCGTCCGGTCGCACCCGAGGACATCCGGGTCGGGGACGTCGTCACCTACCAGCTCGTCTCCGGGCGGCCCGAGGTGGTCACGCACCGGGTCGTCGCGATCGGTGCGTCCTCGGACGGCTCCCGGACGTTCGTGTTCCGCGGCGACGCGAACGCCGAGGCCGACGCCGACCCCGTGATCCCGGCGCAGGTCCGCGGCGAGGTCTGGTACAGCGTGCCCGGGCTCGGCGCGGTCAACCAGGTGGTGAACGGGTCCCGGACCTGGCTGCTGCCGACGCTCGCCGGCCTGCTGCTCGCCTACGGCGTCGTCATGATCACCATCGGCACGTTGTCCGCCGTGCGCCGCCGTCGGCGCCGGGCGGAACGTCGTCGGGCGGGCCGTGACCACGTCGCCCGCGACGGTCAGACGGCGGAGACGGCCTCCCGCGCCGGGTGACCGGCCTCCGCGAGTGCGGCCTGCGCGTCCCGGAAGGACGAGTACGGCACGTGCGCGCCGCGGACGTCCCGGTAGTCGGTCAGCCCCGGACCGGCCCAGTACACGACACCGTCCTCCCCCACCGCGGCGAGGGCGTGGCGGATCGCCTGCGCCGGGTCCGCCAGTTCCACGACTGTGGCAGTCCCCCCGGACCGCCGGGCACCGTCGAGGACCGCGGCCCGGATGCCGTCCGGGTCCTCGAACCGCGGGTGGTGGTCCGCGACGACCACGAGGTCCGCCATCGTCGCCGCGACCGCACCCATCGGACCGCGCTTGCTCGGGTCGCGGTCGCCGTCCGCGCCGAGGACGATCGCCACGGGGCCGCTGGCGAACGCACGGATCGCCGCGAGGCTCTTCGCGAACGCGTCCGGGGTGTGCGCGAAGTCGACGAACACGCGCGGACCCGTCGCACTCGACGCATCGGCCATCCGCCCCGGCACGACGACGTCGAGCCCGCCGTCGACCGCCGCGACCAGGTCGTCCGCGGGGACACCGCCGGCGCGGAGCATCGCGACCGCCAACCCGACGTTCGCCGCCATGTGCCGACCGAGCAACGGCACCTCGGTGCTCACGTGCACGCCCGGGCCGTCGATCCGGAAGCGGGTGCCGTCGGGGCGTTGTTCCAGGACCGTGACCCGCCAGTCCGCGGACGTGCCCGGGTCGCTCGTGACCGTCTCGACCGGGATCCCGCTCGCCCGGACGACGGCGCGACCGGCGGCCGAGTCGAGCGACACGACGCCGCGTCCGGCCCGGTCGGGCTGGAACAGCTGCACCTTCGCGCGGAGGTAGTCGTCCATGTCCACGTAGTCGTCGAGGTGGTCGTGGCTGAGGTTCGTGAACCCGGCGACGTCGAACCACACGCCGTCGACGCGGTGGCGCGTGAGCCCCTGTGCGCTGACCTCGACCGCGGCTCCGTCGACGCGGCGTTCACGGGCACGCGCGAGGAACGCGTGGAGTTCCGTGGCCTCCGGCGTCGTCAACCGGCTGGCGACGACCTCGTCGGCGATGCGGCGCTCTGCGGTGGAGGTCATGGCGGTGGTCCACCCGAGGCGCTGCATGACCGCGTCGAGGACCGACACGGTCGACGTCTTGCCGTTGGTCCCGGTGACACCGAACAGCGGGAACCCGAGGTCGGCGGTGCCCGACACCACCCGGGCGACCGCACCGAGGACCGCGCGCGGGTCCGGGACGACGACGGTCGGCAGCCCCGCGAGCGCGGCGTCACGCGCCCCGGCGTCGTCCGTGAGGACCGCGACCGCTCCGGCGGCACGGGCCGCGTCGACGTGCCGGGAGCCGTGGCCACGACGACCCGGCACCGCGACGAAGAGCCAGCCGGGCAGGAGGTCCGCGGTGGCGACCGCTGCGCCCGTGACGACGGTCCGTGCGACTGCCCCGGTCAGCGGTCCCGCGCCGGCCGCCGCGGCGACGTCGGCGAGCGCGACCGGCCGGGAGCGCTGGGGGTCGAAGGCGTGCGGCACGGTGTCCTCCTCGGCAGGAGCGATGGTCGTCGGGGTCGACGAGCATCGGTGCGACGGACGTCGTGGTGGCGGTGGCCAGGGTGCCGACCGCCCGGTCGCGTCGTCGGTGACGCAGCTGCGGCGACAGGTCGGGATCAGACCGGACCACCAGTGAACCCCAGCGAACCGAGCGCGACCACAGCTGCTCGTACCCCGACCTCTCGACCATCCCGCCGCGTCTAGGCTCTGGCGGGTGAGGGACGGGGTGGAACGGGCGCGGGTGCTGCTCGCCGGGGCGGCGGACCGACTCGGTGCGGCCGGTACCCGGGACGAGGCGCTCGGGGAGTACGTCGAGCCGAAGCCGGTGCTCGGGATCCGACGCGACCCGACGATCCGCTCGCTCGGCCGGGTCTGGCGCGTCGGGGCGCTGCTGCTCGGCTCCTCGCCCGAGACGGCTGGGCGGGTGTGGTCGACCGGGTCCATCACCCGGGTCACCGAGGCCGGCCGCGCGCAGTTCGTGTCCGTGTCCGCCGAGGTCCGCCGTGCCTACCGGGCAGCCGCGGCGAAGGGGCACTTCGCCCCCGGCGACACCGTGAACCACGGCGCGACGCCGATCCCCCTCGACGACTCCCTGGTCGACGGCAACGGCACGCTGTTCGTCCGCGACGGCACCCCCCGGGTCCGCTGGTCGGCGACGGCGGGCACCGACGTGCCGCTCGCCGACTACCTCGACGACCGCGTCGCCCTGCTCGTCGACCCACCCCGCGGCGCGACCGACTAGCAACCGATCCCCGTACCGTCCCCGACGCCACCGGGACCGGGACCGCGACCGGGTCGTCGCCCAGGAGGCCGCCCGCCGGATGCCCTGACGACCGCCACCGGACGCCGGTAGGGTCGGCCACGTGGGATCGATCAACGACGCGTCCGCCGACCGCTACGAGCTCCGGGAGTTCCACCCGGGGACCGACGACCAGGGAGCACCGGACAGCAGGACGAAGCCGTGGATGGACGCCGTCGGCCTCGGCTTCCACGAGCCGACCGAGACCGACGAAGCGGCAGCCCGCATGGCGGCGCACATGATCGCCGACCAGGAGACCTTCCTCGGGGTGTACGTCCGACAGCCAGCGCCGGGGTCGGTCGACGAGACCTGGCCCGCTGGCACGTTCACGTGGTTCCGGAAGGCGCTCAGCTGGGGTGACGGGACCGCGATCGACACGCAGGCGGTGTCCGCGGTGACCGTCCGCCCGACCGAGCGTCGGCGCGGGATCCTCCGGCGGATGATGACGCACGCGCTCGAGCGCGGTGTCGCCGAGGGGTACGCGATGGCGTCCCTCACGGCGTCCGAGGGCACGATCTACCGCCGCTTCGGGTTCGGCTGCGCCATCCGCGAGCGTGCGGTCCGTGTCCGCCGCGCCCGCGCGCTCCCCTTCCTCGCCCCGACCACCGGCACGGTCGCGGTGGTCCCGCCGCAGTGGCTCGCGGACGGCGTCGGCCAGGAGGTCTTCGCCCGGTTCCACGCCCGCACACCGGGCTCGATGGTCCGCAACACCGGCACGTGGCCGATCGTGTTCGGGGAGATCGGCCGCGACGGCCAGAAGGCGAAGGACGTCCGCGCCGCCGTGCACCGCACCGACGGCTCGGACGAGGTCGACGGCTACGTCACCTGGCGCGTCGTCGAGGGCAAGACCGGTGAGGACACCCGCGTCGAGGTCGTCGACCTGGTCTACGTGACCGACGAGGCCTACCTGTCGCTGTGGGAGTTCCTGCTCTCGATCGACCTGAACGACGTGGTCGTCTACGACCGCTCGCGTCTGGACGACCCCATCGTCGCAGCCGTCGCCGACAACCGCGCGTTCGACGTCGACCACGAGGAGGACCACGTCTGGCTCCGCGTCCTGGACGTCGCCGCCGTGCTCGAGTCCCGCCCGTACGCGGTCGACGGATCGCTCACGCTCGCCGTCACGGATGCGCTCGGCCACGCGTCCGGCACGTACCGGCTCGACGTCCGGGAGGCCCGTGGCACCGTCACCCGGCTGGCCGACGACGCCGACGCGGCCGGCTCCGACATCGGGCTGGACGTCGCCGACCTCGGAGCGGTGCTCATCGGGTCGGTCTCGCCGCAGACCCTGGCGGCCGCCGGGCTGCTGCTCGCCGCCGACGAGGCCGCCCCGACCCTGCTGCGGTCGATGCTGACCCCGCCGCGCACGCCGCACGGGATCACGTACTTCTGAGGCCGGCCTGGTCCGTCGGGGCGCACGCCGACGACGGACCAGGGGGGCGACCTCCAGACCGGCTCAGCGGTCGAAGAAGTCGCCGATCCCCGGCCACTGGAAGCCCTCGCCGAGGTTCCCGACCTGGTCGCCGAGCCCGCCGAGTGCCTGCTCGCCCTGTGCGGCGACACCCTCGACGCCACCGCCGAGGTCACCGAGCCCACCGCTCACGGTGTCGCCCAGGCCGGACGCGACGCCCTCGAAGTCGACGCCGAGGTCAGCGGCCTGCGCGAGCACCGGTCCCGCTGCCGCGCTGAGGACCGCGCCGCCCGCGACCGCCACCGCGAGTCCGCCGACCGCGAGTGCTCCGCCACCGATCAAAGTGCCGGCGAGGACCTTCCGCATCGTCCCCGGACGGCTCGTCTCGCCCCGGGTCGCGGCCCTCGCCAAGCCGGCCGGGGACGCATCGGTCGACCGGTCGTGCTGCGGGACCTCGGCGTTGAGTCGCTGGAGCACCTGCTGTCGCTGCTCCGGGGTCAGGCGAGCGAACGCGTCGTGGTGCGCCTGCTCCAGACGCTCGGGGTCCGCGGTCTTCAGCAGGTAGTCGTACTTCGCGATCGCCACGCGGTCGGCATCGGTCGAGGGCGTGCGTGCGGGTCGCCCCTCGGTCGGCTGCCCGTACGACTGCTGTCCGGTCGGCCGCTGCGGCTGCCGCGCGGAGTCGTGCCCGCTCCGGTCGTCACCGGTCAACCTGTCCGCGGCCGTCCGGACCAGGCCGCGCCAGTCGGTGCCACCCGATCGACCGGGCTGCCGGTACTGCTGCATGCCGCCCGGCTGCTGCGCACCGCCCTGGTTCCCGGCACCGGGCTGGCCGGAGCGCTTCTGGAGTTGCTTGTCGATGACCTTCGAGGCCATGCCGAGGATGCGGTTCAGGTTCGCCATACCTGACCTTTGCGTCCTCACATGTGCGCACGCGGCAGTGCTCCGGTGCGCTGCCGGTGCACTCCCCCGGCATCCCCTGTGAGCGGCGGCGACGCAGCGGCAACGCGCAACTGGAATACGTGTATCAGGCCGTTAGGCTGAACGGCGAGCGCGCGACCGCCGGAGCGCGTTCAGGGCGGACGAGTGAAGCCCGGGACTGGGCAAACAGTCCCGGGCTTCGGTTCGCTCTCCGAGTGGAGGGCCAGGGGAAGACACCGTTCCCCGAGTTCAGCACTCGGGAAGAGTGTAGCCGAGCCCGCTCGGCGGCACACCCCTGGCTCACGCTCCTCGTGTCCGCCGGCGATGACACCAGGAGGTACTCGATGTCGCAAGACACCGAACGCCGGCCCAGGCGTCAGGTCCCGTGGTTGGGGATCGCGAGTTTGCTCGTGACTCTCGCCCGGTTCCTGCTCGACCTGCGCCGCACGGGCCAGTGACACGGGCGCCCCGCGCCGCATCCAGCGGTGCGGGGCGCTCCGGTCCACGGCGCCGCGCGCGTCAGCCGAGCACGCGGTCCAGGAACGGGTTGCGGAACCGGCCCTGCGGGTCGAGGTCCCGCGCGAGTGCCGCGAACGCCCCGAGCTGCGGGTAGACCTGGTGCAGCCGCTCCGGCGTCGCCGCGGTGACCTTCCCCCAGTGCGGACGGGGAGCGAAGGGCGCGAGGGCGTTCTCGATGAGGGGCAGCGCGACGGCCACGTCCTCGGTCTGGCGGCGGAAGGTGAAGTGGAACGCGACCGAGTCCTGTCCCGAGCTCGGCGCGAGCCACGCGTCGTCCGCCGCGATGCGCCGGATCTCGGAGACGAAGAGGACGGGTGCGATGGCCTCGCCGATCTCGCGCAGGGCCTGGATCGCGGGGACGGCGTCCGTGGCGGCGACCATGTACTCCGCCTGGATCTCCTCGCCGGCGGACGGCGTGAACGACGACCGGAAGTGCGGGAGCCGCTCGTGCCAGGGTCCGGGCACGCCGCCCTGTTCGGTGACGCCCGCGGTCTCGCTGCCCGGTACGGGGTGGATCGGTTCGGCGCCGGCGACGGCCCCGAGCGCGGCGAGGTCGATGACCGCGTCGTCCCGGTCCTCGCGCCGCTTCGTCCAGATCTGGCGGACGCCGTCGGCGGTGTACCCGGTGAACATGCTGACGCTGTACGCGGCCGACATGATCTGCTCGAACTGCGCGTCGACGACGTCCCACCCGAGGCCGGTGTGCACCGTCTGGGCGACGCGGTAGCTCGGTTCGACGGCGAGGTGCACCGCGACGACGACGCCGAGTGCGCCGAGCGCGACCCGGTGCGCGTCGAGCCGGGGGTCGTCCGCGGCGACGAGCTCGACCTCCCCGGAGGCCCGCACGATCTCGACCCCGACGACCGACTGCGCCAGCGAGGCGTTGCCGACACCCGAGCCGTGGGTGCCCGTCGCGACGGCACCGGCGACGGAGATGTGCGGCAGGGAGGCGAGGTTCGCGAGTGCCCAGCCACGGGCCTCCAGGGCGACGGCCACCTGGGCGTGCGTGAGGCCGGCGGCGACGCGCGCCACGCGCCGCTCGCCGTCCACGTCGAGTTCGGGCGGGAGGCCCGTGAGCGTCACCTGCACCGCGTCGGTGTCGGCGATGGTGTTGAACGAGTGCCGCGACCCGAGCGCCGTCAGGCGCGGGGTGGTGGCGACCAGCCGCTGGAGTTCGTCGAGGCTCGTCGGTTCCGCCAGGTGGCTCGCCGAGTAGGTGACGTTCCCCGCCCAGTTGGTGCGGGTGTGGGCTGCGGTGGTGGTGTCGTCGTCGATCACGTCGCTCATCGTAGGCCTCCCGACCGGCTCAGAAGCCCCGGTCGAGCCGGTGCCAGGTCTGCTGCGTGCGGACCTCGTCGCGGAAGCCGCGCAGCGTGGTGTGCTCGTCGATGACCAGGAACTCGGTGCCGATCATCGTCGCGAGGTCCTCGACCACCTGGATGCCGACGGCGGTCGTCATCACGGTGTGGTGCGCGGCGCCGGCGGTGAGCCAGGCCTCGGCGGACACCGGGAACGACGGCTGCGGCTCCCAGACGGCACGGCCGACGGGCAGGTTCGGCAGCGCCGCGGTGGGCGCTACGACCTCGACGACGTTCGCGGTGAGGCGGAAGCCGTCGCGCGTGTCCGACAGCGCGGCGACCACGGCGGGTCCGGCGTCGGCGGTGAAGACCAGGCGCACCGGGTCGTCCTTGCCGCCGATGCCGAGCGGGTGGATCTCGAGCGTCGGGGTGGACGACGTCAGCGTGGGCGAGACCTCGAGCATGTGCGCGCCGAGGATCTTCTCCGCGCCCGGGGTGAGGTCGTACGTGTAGTCCTCCATGAGGCTCGCGCCACCCGGGAGACCGGCGCCGGCGACGTTCATCGCGCGGACGAGGACGGCGGTCTTCCAGTCGCCCTCGGCGCCGAACCCGTACCCGTCGGCCATGAGCCGCTGGACGGCGAGGCCGGGCAGCTGCTTGAGCGCGCCGAGGTCCTCGAAGTTCGTGGTGAACGCGGCGGAGTCGTTCTCGGCGAGCAGGGCGCGGAGGCCGAGCTCGATCGCGGCGCCGTCGCGCAGGGACTGGCGACGGGCGCCGCCGTCCTGCAGCTCGGCGACGAGGTCGTAGGCGCTGTCGTACTCCGCGACGAGCGCGTCGACGGCGGCGGTGTCGGCCGTCGCGGTCTCGACGGCCGCGACGAGGTCGTTGACACCCCAGGTGTTGACCTGGACGCCGAGCTCGATCTCGGCCTCGGTCTTGTCGCCCTCGGTCACGGCGACGTAGCGCATGTTGTCGCCGAAGCGCGTCAGCTTGAGCTGGCGGATCGCGGCGGCACCGGCGGCGGCACGGGACCAGTCGGACACCCGCTGCTGCACGCGCGGGTCGGACACGTGACCGACGGCGGTGGCGTGCCGGACGCCCATGCGGGCCAGCGCGTACCCGAACTCGCGGTCGCCGTGCGCGGCCTGGTTGAGGTTCATGAAGTCGAAGTCGATGTCCGCCCACGGCAGCGCGACGTTCGCCTGCGTGTGCAGGTGCAGCAGCGGCTTGGTCAGGGCGTTGAGGCCGCTGATCCACATCTTCGCGGGGCTGAACGTGTGCATCCACGTCGTGACGCCGATGACCTTGTCGTCCGCGCTCGCCTCGATGAGGGCGCGGCGGATGCCGTCGGCGTCCTTGAGCACCGGCTTCCACACGAGCGTCACCGGGACGTGCGGCGCGAGCTCGGCGTGCACGGCGCGGCTCTGCTCCTCGACCTGGCGGAGGGTCTCCTCGCCGTACAGGCCCTGGGACCCGGTGAGGAACCACACCTCGTAGCCGTCGAGCGTGGCCTGGGGGTCGACGGGGGTGTCCTGCGTCATCGCATGGCTCCTTCGGGGTTCTGTCCGTAGACGTTCTGGTACCGGTCGAACAACCGGTCGATGTTCTCGGGGGCGATCGGGACGAGCTCGCCGCCCTGCTTCGCGATGTGCACGGTGCGGGCGACGTCCTCGCACATCACCGCGGCCTTGACGGCGTCCTTCGCGTCCTTGCCGATCGTGAAGACGCCGTGGTTCTGCATCAGCACCGCACGGGAGCGGTGTCCGGACAGGGTCTCCACGATGCCGCGGCCGATGGTGTCGTCGCCGATGATCGCGAACGGGCCGACCGGGATCGGTCCGCCGAACTCGTCCGCCATCGCGGTGATGACGCAGGGGATCTCCTCGGCGCGGGCGGCCCAGGCGGTGGCGTACGTCGAGTGCGTGTGCACGACGCCGTTCACCTCCGGCATGTTCCGGTACACGTAGGCGTGCGCGGCGGTGTCGCTCGACGGGCCGTGCTCGTTGCCCCAGCCCTCGGCCGGGACGCCGTCGAGGGTGCAGACGACCTGGTTCTCCGGGGCGAGGTCCTCGCTGACGACGCCGCTCGGCTTGATGACGAAGAGGTCGGTGCCAGGGACGCGCTCGGAGACGTTGCCGCCGGTCCAGATGACCAGGCCGTAGCGCACGAGTTCGCCGTGCAGGCGGGCCACGCGCTCGCGCGCTGCGGCCACGGCCGCCCGGGTGGTGTCGTCGGTCATCAGTTCACGTCCTGTTCCTGCTGGGGGTCGGTGTCGGTGTCGGTCTGGAGGCCCGGCTCGCCCGCCTCCGTCGGCACGCCGCCGCGGGTGGTCGCGCCCGGCACCTCGGCCGCGATCGCCTGGATCGGCAGCGCGGCGCGGAAGCGGTCGAGGTACGCGGTGAAGCCGGCGACGTCGCGGTCGTCGGGCTCGACGACGTTCGTCGCGGCGGACCCGAAGACCGTGGTGTCGAGGTACTCGGCGAGGGAGCTGTCGGCGGCGTGCTCGAGGTAGGCGGCCAGGACGGCGATGCCCCACGCCCCGCCCTCGCTCGCGGTGGCCTCGAGGGCGACCGGCACGCGGAGGGCCGCGGCGAGCTGGCGCTGTGGCAGCCCGGGGGTCCGGAAGAGCCCGCCGTGCGCGGTCATCCGGTCGACGGCGACGCCCTCGCCGTGCAGGACCTCCATGCCGATCGCGAGCGTCGCGAACGCGCCCATGAGCTCCGCGCGGACGAGGTTGCCGAGCGTGAAGCGGGCGTCGGGCGCGCGGAGGAGCAGCGGGCGACCGTCCTCGACACCGGTGACGGGCTCGCCGGCCAGGTAGTTCACCGCGAGCAGTCCGCCGGCGTCGGTGTCGGCGTCCGCCGCCTCGTCGAGGAGCGTGCGGAACACGGTGTCGGTGTCGACGGGGGTACCGGCGGCCTCGGCGAAACGGCCGAAGACCCGGGCCCAGCTGCCGATCTCGCTCGCACCGTTGTTGCAGTGCACCATCGCGACGGCGTCACCCGCGGGGGTCGTGACGACGTCGAGCTCCTCGTGCGGAGTCGACAGCGGCCGCTCGAGGACGACCATCGCGAAGATGCTCGTGCCGACGCTGACGTTGCCGGTGCGCTGGGCGACGGCGTTCGTGGCGACCATGCCGGTGCCGGCGTCGCCCTCCGGCGGGCAGAGCGGAGCACCGGGCTGCAGCGTCCCGGTCGCGTCGAGCCACGCCGCGCCCTCGGGGGTGAGCGTGCCGGCGTCCTGGCCGGCGACGAGCACCTCGGGCAGCAGCGCCCGGAGGTCGGGGACACCGATGAGGTCCTGTGCGGCGCTGAGCATCGCGGCGTCGTAGTCCTGCGTCGCCGGGTCGATCGGGAACACCCCGGAGGCGTCGCCGACCCCGAGCACGTCCCGGCCCGTCAGGCGGCGGTGCACGTACCCGGCGAGGGTCGTGATGCCGTCGATGTGCGCGACGTGCTGCTCGTCGTCGAGGACGGCTTGGTACAGGTGCGCGACCGACCAGCGGAGCGGGATGTTGAACCCGAGCGCGTCGCTGAGCGCGGCGGCGGCGGGGCCCGTCGAGGTGTTGCGCCAGGTGCGGAAGGGGACGAGGAGGTCGCCCGCTGCGTCGAACGGCAGGTAGCCGTGCATCATGGCCGAGACGCCGACCGCGCGGAAGGCCGTCGGGACGGAGCCGTGCTGCTCCTGCACGTCCGCCACCAGCGCGGCGTACGCGGCACGGACACCGGTCTCGACGGCTGCCAGCGGGTAGGTCCAGCGTCCGTCGACGAACTCGTTCTCCCACTCGTGCGAACCGGAGGCGATGACCGTCAGGTCCTCCCCCACCAGACACGCCTTGATGCGGGTCGAACCGAGTTCGATGCCGAGGGTCGTGCGGCCGTCCGCGATCTCGCGGGTCCGGTCGTCGCTCATGGGGGCCTCCTGCTCTCGCCGTCGAGTGAGCGCTCACACCGTAGCGCGTGAGCGCTCACGCGGACAACTCGTCGGCCGTGTCGGCGGGACGGCGACGGCGACCGACGGGCAGCACGACGAGCCCTCGGGGTTGCACTTGCAAGTGCAACCCCGTACCGTCGATCCCGACGGAAGAGCCAGGTCCACGAATCAGGAACCGGAGACACGATGACACCCGCGAAGGCGCTCGCCACGAAGGAGGACCTCGCTGCAGACCCGACGGTCCGGCGCGATGCCGTGCGGGTCGTCGGGGACGCCGGTGACCGCGTGGTCACGGCCGCACTCCTGGAGCTGGACGACGGGACGACCCTGCCCGTGCCACCAGCCCTGACCGGGGCCCTGGTGACGTTCCTGCACGCCGCGGCTGACGGGGCCGAAGTCGGCATCCGGACCGTCACCGCGGACCTGACGACGACCGGGGCAGCACAGCTGCTCGGAGTGTCCCGCCCGACGCTGATGAAGCTCGTCGACCGCGGGGACCTCCCCGCCCGCAAGGTCGGCAGTCACACCCGACTCCGTCGCGACGACGTCCTCGCACTCCGCGAACGTCGGCGGCAGGCTCGGGTCGCCGCCGCGGCCGAACTCCTCGCAGCGGGCGAAGCCTTCGACTGAGATGTGACATGGCAGCGGTACCCTGGTCCGATGCCGAAGCGCGTGTTCGTCGATGCCAACGTGTGGGTGAGCAGGACCCTCCGTGACTGGGTGTGCCTGCTGCGCGCCGAGATCCCGTCGATGTTCCAACTCCACACCACGGAGGACGTCCTCGCGGAGACGATCGCGCGGCTCCGGGAACTCCACCCGCAGCGAGACGGAGGCGCCACGACGCGGCTGCGGGCCGCGATCATCGCGAGCATCGACGAGCTCGTCGACGACTTCCCGGGTGGAACCCCCTGGAGCGGCGCGGACCCGAAGGACCAGCACGTCCACGCCGCGGCGGTGGCGGCGCACGCGGACGTCCTGCTCACCGAGGACCGGGGGTTCCACGACCTCGATGACCTGCCGTACGAGGTCCTGAGGTGCGACGAGTTCTTCCTGATCGTCGACGATGCCGTGTCGTGGCACGTCCGGGGCACGGTTCGACGGATGAACCAGTACTGGTCCGCGCGACCGGCACGGCACGCAGGTCTGGCGACGGCTCTCGAGCGCGCCGGCTGTCCGGGCTTCGCCCTCCGGGTGGATCGCCACCTGCGGGCGTGCAGCGGTCTCGCGATCGAACGGTCGGGAGACACGCGCCGAAGCTGATCCCCCGTCAGGACGAGCGCCGCACCACCAGCTCCGGCTGCAGCAGCGCCTCGTCGTGCTGGCCCCCCTCGAGCAGCGCCCGGGCCGAGGCGAGCACGCGCTCCCCCATCGCCTGGAAGTCCTGGCGCACGGTGGTCAGCGGCGGGGTGAAGTGCGCCGCCTCCGGGATGTCGTCGAAGCCCACGACGGCGATGTCGTCGGGGACACGCAGCCCCTCCTCGGCGAAGGCGTGCAGGACGCCGAGCGCCATCTGGTCGTTCCCCGCGAAGACCGCGTCGACCGCCGTCACGTCCAGGGACCGCCCGGCCGCGAACCCGCTCGCCGGGGTCCAGTCGCCGTCGAGCACGACCGGGGTCAGACCGCGGGAGCGCATGGTCCGCTCGTAGGTGGCACGGCGCACCTCGCCCTCCTGCGAGACGCCCGGCCCGGCGATGTGCACGATCCGTCGGTGCCCCCGGTCGAACAGGTGCTGCAGCGCCATGGTCGTGCCGGCGGCCTGGTCGATGGCGACGGCCGAGACGGTGGCGCCGCCGCTGCCGGGCACGACCAGGTCGGTCGGCACGGCGTCCCGCTGCACGGCGTTCGCGACGACGACGGGCACCGTCACGGCCATCGTCAACGAGCCGAGGGCGTCGAGCACGCGGTTGTCCGCGGCGACGAGCACCACGGCGGCGACGTCCTGGGCGAGCAGCGTCGTGAGCGCCTCGGACAGGTCGACCGGCCGGGGGTCGTCGGGCAGCGTCGACAGGAGCACGTGGTACCCGGCGGTGCGCGCGGCCCGCTCGAACCCGATCGCGGTGCTCGACGGTCCGTACAGCGCGTCCCCCGCGCTCACCAGGCCGAGTGCACGGCTCCGTCCGCCGGCCAGGGCCCGGGCAGCGGCGCGCGGACGGTAGCCGAGCTCCCCGATCGCGGTCGTCACCCGCGACCGGAAGCCGTCCCGGACCGTCGGGTCCCCGTTGATCACGCGGCTCACGGTCTGGTGCGAGACGCCCGCGCGCTCGGCGACGTCGAAGATCGTCGGGGCCTTGCGGGGCCTGCCGTTCGGCGTCGTCGTCGTGCTCACCCGGTCACCGTACCGCGGCGTCTGTCCGGGGCGGCGCATACCGATCCGGTCACGACGAGTTGACACCGTGTACGAGAACCAACATGATGTGAGCGCTCACTTGGAGCATCACATCCCCAGCGGGACACAGCAGCCCCGCACCCGAGCGCGTCGACGTCGACGCGAGAGGAACAGAGGTACTTCGATGAAGAAGCGCAGGATCGTCGCGAGCGTCACCGCTCTCGGTCTCGCCCTCTCCCTGGCCGCCTGCTCTGCCGGCGGCCGCGGTGCCACCAGCTCTGACGGCGGCGACGAGGGCAACGGCAACAAGGGCGCCCTCGTCGGCGTCGCGATGCCGACCAAGGTCTCCGAGCGTTGGATCAAGGACGGCGACGCCGTCAAGAGCAGCCTCGAGAAGGCCGGCTACAAGGTCGACCTCGAGTACGCGGACAACAAGATCCCGCAGCAGGTCCAGCAGGTCAGCAACATGATCACCAAGGGCGCGAAGGTCCTCATCGTCGCGTCCATCGACGGTGGCTCGTTGTCCGACCAGCTCGACGCAGCGGCCGACGCCGGCATCAAGGTCATCTCCTACGACCGCCTGCTCACCGGCAACGAGAACGTCGACTACTACGTCTCGTTCGACAACTACAAGGTCGGCGTCGACCAGGCGACCTCGCTCCTGACCGGCCTCGGGCTCCTCGACGCCGACGGCAAGAAGACCGACGAGAAGGGTCCCTTCAACATCGAGGTCTTCGCCGGCTCGCCCGACGACAACAACGCCACGTTCTTCTTCAACGGCGCCATGGACACCCTCAAGCCGTACCTCGAGGACGGCACGCTGAAGATCGGCTCCGGCCAGGACGGCTTCACGCAGGCCGCCACGCAGCAGTGGGACCCGGCGCTCGCCAAGTCCCGCATGCAGAACCTCGTCGCGAAGTCGTACTCGGGCGGCACCAAGCTCGACGGCGTGCTCTCCCCGTACGACGGCATCTCGATCGGCATCATCTCGGCGCTCCAGGGTGCCGGCTACGGTTCGGGCGACCGCCCGCTCCCGGTGATCACCGGCCAGGACGCCGAGGCCGCCTCGGTCAAGTCGATCATGAACGACCAGCAGTACTCGACCATCTACAAGGACACGCGCCAGCTCGCCGACAAGTCCGCGTCGATGGCCCAGGACCTGCTGTCGGGCAAGAAGCCCGAGGTCAACGACACCAAGACCTACGACAACAAGGTCAAGGTCGTCCCGACGTTCCTGTTCCAGCCGACGGTCGTCACCAAGGAGAACTACGAGAAGGTCCTCGTCGACTCCGGGTACTACACGGACGCCGACCTCAAGTAGGTCGCAACTCCTCTCCGGACGGGAGGCCCGGTGCCGGGCTGGCACCGGGCCTCCCGCCCGTCCCCACCCACTCGCGCGCCGTGCCGGCGCCCAACGGAAGGCGGTCCCGTGGCGGACACCATCCTCGAGATGCGCGACATCACCAAGACGTTCCCCGGCGTCAAGGCCCTGCAGAACGTCTCGCTCCAGGTCGAACGGGGCCAGGTCCACGCGATCTGCGGTGAGAACGGCGCGGGCAAGTCCACGCTCATGAAGGTCCTGTCCGGCGTCTACCCGGCCGGCAGCTTCGACGGCGAGATCCTGCTCGACGGGAAGCCCGTCTCCTTCTCGACCATCAACGACTCCGAGGACGCCGGCGTCGTCATCATCCACCAGGAGCTCGCATTGAGCCCCTACCTGTCGATCGCCGAGAACATCTTCCTCGGCAACGAGCGCGCCAAGGGCGGCTTCATCGACTGGAACAAGACGAACCTCGAGGCCGCGGCGCTCCTGAAGCGCGTCGGCCTCAAGGACAACCCGATCACCAAGATCACGGACATCGGCGTCGGCAAGCAGCAGCTCGTCGAGATCGCGAAGGCACTGTCGAAGGAGGTCAAGCTCCTCATCCTCGACGAGCCGACCGCCGCGCTGAACGACGACGACTCCGCGCACCTGCTCGAGCTCATCCGCTCGCTGCAGGCCGAGGGCATGACGGCGATCATCATCAGCCACAAGCTCAACGAGATCAAGGCGATCGCGGACAAGGTCACGATCATCCGTGACGGCCAGACCATCGAGACCCTCGACATGCACGCCGGCGAGGTCTCCGAGGACCGCATCATCCGCGGCATGGTCGGACGCGACCTCTCCACCCGCTACCCGGAGCACGAGTCGAAGATCGGCGAAGAGCTTTTGCGCATCGAGGACTGGACCGTCCACCACCCCCTCGACGCCTCCCGCGAGATCATCCACCAGGCGAACCTCACCGTCCACGCCGGCGAGATCGTCGGGATCGCCGGGCTGATGGGCGCCGGCCGCACCGAGCTGGCGATGAGCGTCTTCGGGCACTCGTACGGCACCGGGATCAGCGGCACCGTGTACAAGCGCGGCACCCCGATCAAGACGAACACGGTCACCGCCGCGATCGACAACGGCCTGGCCTACGCGACCGAGGACCGGAAGCGCTACGGCCTCAACCTGATCGACGACATCAAGCGGAACGTCTCCGGCTCGGCACTCGGCAAGCTCGCCAAGTGGGGCTTCGTGAACGGCTCCGAGGAGACGACCGTCGCGCGCCAGTTCCTCAAGAACATGAACATCAAGGCGCCGACCGTGAACGCGGTGACCGGCAAGCTCTCCGGCGGGAACCAGCAGAAGGTCGTCCTGTCGAAGTGGATGTACTCCGACCCGGACGTGCTCATCCTCGACGAGCCGACCCGCGGCATCGACGTCGGCGCGAAGTACGAGATCTACACGATCATCAACGCGCTCGCGGACCAGGGGAAGGGGATCATCGTCATCTCCTCCGAACTCCCCGAACTGCTCGGCATCTGCGACCGCATCTACACGCTCTCCGAGGGCACCATCACCGCCGACGTCCCGCGCTCCGAGGCGTCGCCGGAAGTCCTCATGCAGTACATGACCCAGGAACGGGAGACCCCAGTCAATGAACGCGCTTAAGTCCGCCGCCAGCTACCTCACCGGGCAGCTCCGACAGATCGGCCTGTTCATCGCGCTGATCGTCATCGTCATCTTCTTCCAGGTGACGACGAACGGCATCACGCTGGCCCCGATCAACGTCTCGAACCTGATCGTTCAGAACAGCTACATCCTGATCCTCGCGATCGGCATGGTGATGGTGATCATCGCCGGCCACATCGACCTCTCCGTCGGTTCGGTCGTCGCGTTCACCGGTGCCATGGCCGGCGTGATGATCACGCAGTGGGGCATCCCCTGGCCGGTCGCCGTCGTCCTCTGCCTGGTCCTCGGCGCCCTGGTCGGCGCGTGGCAGGGCTTCTGGATCGCCTACTTCGGGATCCCGGCGTTCATCGTGACCCTGGCGGGCATGCTCGCCTTCCGCGGTGCCGCGCAGATCGCCCTGCAGAACCAGCAGATCTCGCCCTTCCCGGACGGCTTCCGCTCGCTCGGCTCCGGCTTCCTGCCGTCCTTCGGCACCTCGGGCTACGAGCCGCTCACGATGATCCTCGGCCTCGCCGCCGCCGCGATCCTCGTCATCACCGGCTTCCGTGGTCGTGCGACCCGTCGCAAGTACCAGCTCGAGGACGAGCCGTTCGCATGGTTCATCACCAAGATGGCGTTCACCGTCGCGCTGGTCATCTTCATCGCGCTGCTGCTCGCCAGCTACAACGGCACCCCGATCGTCCTCGTGATCCTCGGCGTCCTGGTCATCGCGTACTCGATGGTCATGCGCAGCGCGGTCTTCGGTCGTCACATCTACGCGATCGGCGGCAACCCGCTGGCCGCACAGCTGTCGGGTGTCAAGACGAAGCGCGTCACGTTCCTGCTGTTCGTGAACATGGGTGTCATCTCTGCCCTCGCCGGCGTCGTCTTCACCGGCCAGCTCAACCTCGCCTCGCCGAGCGCGGGCAACGGCTTCGAGCTCGACGCCATCGCGGCCGTGTTCATCGGTGGCGCTGCCGTCACCGGTGGCATCGGTACGGTCCCGGGCGCGATCGTCGGTGGTCTCATCATCGGTCTGCTCAACAACGGCATGTCGATCCTCGGTGTCGGTTCCGAGTTCCAGCAGCTCATCAAGGGCCTGGTGCTCCTCGCCGCCGTCGCGTTCGACGTCTTCAACAAGCGCCGCGCGGCCTCCGCTCGGAAGTAGCACCCGCGGTTCCTCCCCGAAAGCGACAGATCTCCGTGGAAGTTCCACGGGGATCTGTCGCTTTCGCGTTGCCGTCCCGGCGGCGGGTCAGGCGGTCAGGACCGCCCAGGCGCCGGCCGGGAGGCGCAGCCCGCCCTCCGACAGGTCGGCCCGGCCCGCCTCGACGCGCGTCGCGTCGGCCGCGGGCAGCACCACCGGGTCGGGTGAGAGGTTCAGGGCGGTGACCACGGCCTCCCGGTCGGTCGCGGTCCGGAGGACCAGCGTCTCGTTTGTCAGGTGCACCACGTCCGTGTGCGCGCGGTGCAGCCACGGGTGCCGACGCCGGAGGGCGACGAGCGCCTGGTGCGCGTGCACCAGCTCGGCAGCGGTCCCGCTCGGCTCCGGCGGAGTCGCCGGGAAGGCGGGGCGGACGGCGTCGTCCCCGCCCTCGCGCTGCTCCTTGACGCCGGTCCAGCCGAACTCGTCGCCCGCGTACACCGACGGCGTGCCGGCGACGGTGAAGAGCACCGCGACGGCGTGGCCGACGAACCCCTCCCCCACCGCGCTCGCGATCCGGGTGACGTCGTGGTTGCCGACGAACGTGCTCGGGGCGGAGGTCGCGAGCAACTCGTCATGCCGCTCGATCGCGTGCGCCAGTTCGAAGCAGTTCCGGTCCGCGATGCCGTGCCAGATGCCCTGCCACAGCTCGTACTGGGTGGTCGAGTCCATCGTCGACTCCCGGACGATCGCCGCGGTGTCGCCGTGGATGACCTCGCCCGAGAACCAGGCGCCCGGGAACCGCTCGCGCACGCGGGGCAGCACCCGGGCCCAGAACGCCGGCGGCACCGCGTAGGCCGCGTCGAGCCGCCAGCCGTCGATGCCACGCTCCAACCAGTGCGTCATGACCGCGACGACGAGGTCCTCGGTCTGCTGCGACGCGTGGTCGAGTGCGACGAGGATGTCGTGCCCCTCGAACGACCCGACCGGTACCGGCTGCCCCGGCTGCCAGCCCGACCAGTCGACGGCGAACAGGCCCGCGGTGTCGGCGTCCGGTCCCGCGGTCTCGAGCTGGCGGAACGCCGGGTGCTCACGGCCGACGTGGTTGAAGACGCCGTCGAGCAGCACGCGGATCCCCCGCTCGCGCGCAGCGGCCACCAGGCGGTCGAAGTCCGCGTCGTCGCCGAGTCGGGGGTCGATCCGGAAGTGGTCGACCGTGTCGTAGCCGTGCGACGAGCTCGCGAAGACCGGGCCGAGCAGCAGTCCGTTCAGACCGAGGTCCACCACGTGCTCGAGCCAGCCCTCCAGGTGCCCGAGCCGGTGCTCCACGGGACGTGCGTCGACCGTGGTGTCGGGCCGGACCTCCGCACCGACGAAGCCGAGCGGGTAGACGTGCCACCACATGACGTGCTCGACCCAGGCGGGCTCGATCGGCCTCGTCGCGGCGGCGGGGTTCGGCTCGGCTGCTGTGTCCATCCATGCATGCTGCCAGGCGGCCCTGGCCAGGACCGTGGACCGGGGTACCGCCAGCCTGGAAGCGCGTCGGTGGCCGGGACGATCATGGGCGCATGGGACGAGCCATCCGGACCGAGGACGACGCACGCCGATTCGAGGCCGCGCACGCGGAACGGACGTGTGCGTCCTGCGGTCGGCGCATGCCCGACAGCGCCGGCCCGGACACCAAGTGGTGCTCCGACGCGTGCCGACGCCACGGGCTCGACGACACGGACCGGACCCTCGAGCACACGATCGACGCGCTGCTCGACGCCCGCGCGCTGACCTCGAGCATCTGCCCGTCGGATGCCGCCCGTGTCGTCGGCGGTGAGGACTGGCGCGACCTCATGGAACCCGCGCGTCGCGCCGCCCGGCGGATGGTCGCACGTGGCGAGGTCGAGATCACCCAGGGCGGGAACGTCGTCGACCCGTCGACCGCGAAGGGCCCGATCCGGATCCGCCGTCCGCGCTGAGGCCGTGGTGCCGCCGGTGGCGAAGGGTCGAGCACGCCGCCGCCGAGTCTGTCCTTCCGCTCAGGGAGAGGTAGGGTTCCCACGGCGGGAGCGTCGTGAACGAGATCGAGATCACTGCCGATCCGAGCTCGATCGTTGCCTGCGTCTCCGACTCCTCGGCGTGCAACCACCTCCAGCCTGCGGACTGCGTGCGTGAGTACCACTTCCGATCCGGCTGGCTGCTGTCGAGGGGCGAGGGGCGAGGGCGCGACGCTGCGCCCGCCAGTGACCGACACTCCCCCGACGGATCAGGACCAATGACACATCCTCGAACACAGACCGACGTGGCGACACGCAAGGGCCTCACCGCCTTCCTCGCTGCACCACCCCCGGCAGCCCGACTCGACGCAGCGACGGTCGCCCGGCGCTACCCGCGCCTGCGACTGCAGGTCTTCATCGGCATCTTCATCGGCTACGCCGCCTACTACCTCATCCGCAACAACGTGCCGCTCGTCGCGACGATCCTCCGCGACGAGAACGGGTTCAGCACCGTCGGCCTCGGTGTCATCACGAACGGCGTGCTGCTCGCGTACGGCGTCAGCAAGTTCCTCAGCGCGATCGTCAGCGACCGCAGCAGTGCGCGCTGGTTCCTGCCGATCGGGCTCGTGCTGTCCGCGATCGCGAACCTGTTCATCGCCTTCGTCCCGGCGGTCGGCGCGTCCGTCGCGTTCTTCGCCGTCGTGATGATCTTCAACGGGTTCTTCCAGGGCATGGGGTGGCCGCCCAGCGGGCGTACCCTCGTGCACTGGTTCTCGACGTCGGAGCGCGGAAGCAAGACGGCGATCTGGAACGTCGCGCACAACGTCGGCGGCGCCGGGGCCGGCGGCCTCGCGGGTCTCGGCCTCGCGTGGTTCGGCGGATGGCAGAGCGTCTTCTGGTTCCCCGCCATCGTCTGCCTCGTGATCGCCGTGGTGGCCTTCGTGCTGCTCCGGGACACGCCGGAGTCCGAGGGTCTGCCGCCCATCGAGGAGTACCGGAACGACCCGGCACCGGTCGAGACCGATGCCGCTGACGACGGCGCGTCCACCTGGACGACCCTGCGCCGCTACGTCCTCACGAACGGCACGATGGTGAAGCTCGCCCTCGCCAACGTGTTCGTCTACACCCTCCGCTACGGCGTGCTCGTGTGGGCGCCGGTCTACCTGGCCGAGGTCCGTGGTGCCAGCCTCGGTGAAGGCATCGCCGGGTTCTCACTGTTCGAACTCGCCGGCATCCCAGGCACGCTGCTCTGCGGCTACATCAGCGACAAGGTGTTCCGAGGGCGACGGTCGCCGACCGGCATCCTGTTCATGGCCGCCGTCGGTGTCGCACTCGCGGTGTACTGGCTGTCCCCGGTGGAGGGCCCGCTCGGGGTCTCGCTCGCGATGCTCGTCCTCATCGGCGGCCTCATCTACGGGCCGGTCATGCTCATCGGGCTGCAGGCGCTCGACCTCAGCCCGCGCTCCGTCGCCGGCACCGCCGCCGGGTTCACCGGCCTGTTCGGCTACGTCCTGGGCGCCACCCTGGCGTCGACCGGTGTGGGCCTCTCGGTCCACGCGTTCGGGTGGGACGTGACGTTCGCGTTGATCCTCGGCTGCGTCGTGGTCGCGATCGTCCTGCTCTTCTTCGTCGGCAAGGACGAACGCGCGCTCGCTGCACGCAAGCTCGAGCGGGAGCAGCAGCGCAGCGCCTGACGATGAGGAAGTCAGCTCAGCTCTCGGTCGCCACCGTCCGAGAGCTGAGCTCTCCTTCGCCGCGACGGCAGCGGGCGATGTCGAGCATCGGACCGAAAGCCCCCTCCCGCCGACGTCGGTCTGCGCGAGGACACGGAGGGGCGTCGGCCAGGGTCGGCCCGACGAGCGTGGCGAGCGGTGGCGAGCGGTTCGGTGAGCTGCATCGGTCTCGTGTGCGGGTCAGGGACGCCGACGGGCGAGCAGTGTCCCCACGGCGACGAGCGCGAGGCAGGCGATGATCGGGACGCGCTGGTCGCCCTTGACGTCGCGGTACTGCACTCCGGGATCGGCCAGCGCCGTGCCGGGGAAGGCGAGGCTCGTCACCTGTGTCACCCAGTAGGTCGAGGCGATGCTGCTCGCGAGACCGACGTCACGCACCGCGGGACGCAGGCGCCACACGGTGAGGCCGGCCAACGCCACCGCGAGTGACATCGTCTGCGCGTTGTGGAACTTGGCGTGCGGCGGCCAGGCCGGGTTCTTCACGTGGGTCTCGTTGTAGTCGAAGGCGAAGGCGCCCACGGGGGCGGCGACCGCAGCGACGCCGATGCAGATCCGCCCGACCAGTTCGCGCGCAGAGAGTGTCATGACGCCACCCTGCCCGGGACCTGATCAGAAGGCGTAGCGGATGCGGCAGGAGGGCAGGTTCTCGTCGACGAGCTGGCGGAAGCGCTCGATGTGCCGCGCCTTCATCGCCGCGCGGTACCGGATGTTGACAGCACCGTTCTGGGACAGCTTCTGCTCCTGCAGGTCCGGACGCCAGAGCAGGTCCTCCGCCTTCGGGTGCCAGCCGAGGTTCACCTCGTGCAGCTGCTCGTTGTGGGTGAGGAAGATCACCTCGGCCGCGAGCTGCGCCTTCGCAGCCGGGGAGAGCACGTCATCGACCTCCCGCAGCAGTGCGGCCCAGTCGGTCTCCCACGTCGGCGTCAGGATGACGGGCGAGAAGTTCAGGTGGACCTCGTACCCGGCCTCGACGAAGTCGTTCACGGCAGCCAGTCGTTCGGCGATCGGAGACGTCCGGATGTCGGTCACCTTCGCCGTCTCGTGTGGCATGAGCGAGAAGCGGATGCGGGTGCGCCCCATCGGGTCCCAGTCGAGCAGGTCGCGGTTGACGTACTTCGTCGCGAACGAGGCCTTCGCCGTCGGTGTCATCCGGAACAGGTCGCAGAGGTCGCGGACGTTGTCACTGAGCATGGCGTCCACCGAACAGTCGCTGTTCTCGCCGATGTCGTACACCCACGCGTCGGGGTCGCACTGGTTCGGCTCGGTCTTCTGCCCCTGCTTCTGGATGTTGCGAGCGAGGTGCTTGGTGATCTGCTCGATGTTGGCGAAGACGGTGACCGGGTTGCTGTAGCCCTTGCGACGCGGCACGTAGCAGTACGCGCACGCCATCGCGCACCCGTTCGCGGTCGACGGGGCGATGAAGTCCGCCGAGCGGCCGTTCGGCCTCGTGACGAGGGACTTCTTCACGCCGAGGACGAGCGCCTCGGTCTTGATCCGCACCCAGCGGGAGACGTTCCGCTCGTCGCCGTGCACCTCGGGGATCTGCCAGTGCGACGCGACGGGCACGATCTCGGCGTCCGGCCACTGCCCGACGATCTCCTGCCCGCGTGGCAGTTCGAGGGCGGCGTCCTCGGCGTAGATGCGCTTGACGTCGAGCAGGGGGCGCATGCGGGACTCGGTCATCACCCACCGTTCTACCGGTCACCACCGACACCTCCGGAGGTGCCTCGTGCAGACTCGACGGCATGACCGCCGGCGTGGAGGACGACCACTACTTCGTCGTGGACGGACGGCGCTGGCGACGGACCGACCCGGCCCTCCCCGAGGACGTCGCCGCACGCCTCCGGTCCCACCTCGGCCGTGGTCGCAACGCCGTGAAGCAGGCGAGACGGGCCGGCGACGAGGACGCGGTCGCAGCTGCCCGTCACCGCAACGGGCTTGCGAAGCACGGCCTCGGGGAACGCGGCCCGGAGTGGTGGACCCGCCCGGAGTCCGAGCGGCTCGCGCAGGCCGAGCAGGCCCTCGCGGACCTCGACGGTCTCGACGAGCGGTAGCGCCTGTCGCGCCGAGGTCGCACGAACCGCCGCTCCGAGCCAGCCGACCCGGCAGCTCGTGCGACTCCGGCGGACGACCGACGGCACGTTGCGCGACCCGGGCGGCGGACCCGGCACCGCCTCCGATGCTGCCGTCAGCCGAACGGCGGACGACACGTCCCGTTTCCCCACCTTCCGGATGAGGTGCGAGAGATCCTCGCAGCCGTAAGCTCATCGCGGCGAGGACGCCGAGAACGAGGGGGAACCATGAACGAGATCGTCACGCACACGGGCGCGCTGGTGGGGCTGCGCACCGGGACGACCACCACCGAGGGGCCGACGGGGACGCGGGTCGGCGTCCTGCTGGAGCTGTGCTCCGAGGACAGCGCGGGCGTCCGCCGCCCGTGGGAGTTGCTGGTCACACCGGCCCAGGCGGCCGCGCTCGTCGAGGCCGAGCGGACCGAGCCCGGCGTGCTCGTCCGGTTCGCCGGCGAACAGCTGGGTGAGCGCGGTGGGGTGCCGCTCGTGCGCGTCGGGCGGATCGCGGTGCTCGTGCCCGAACCGACCTGCTGACCGCACGACCACGACGAACGGCCCCGGGCATCCCCCGGGGGCCGTTCGTCGTCACGGATCCGCTCCGTCAGGCCTCGGTGTGTCCGAGTTCCGGCTCGACGCACATGCAGACCGTGCGCGATGCCGCGGCGTGCACCTCGAAGACGACGACCTCGTTCCGTCCGGCTCGGAGCACCGGGCCGGGGACGGCGAGGGTGCCCTGCGGGCCGCGCGACCAGTAGCGGCCGAGGCAGAAGCCGTTCACCCACGCCACGCCCTTCCGGAAGCCATCCAGGGCGAGGTACCGGTCGAGCGTGGCCCCGCTCGCGGGGAGGTCGAACGTGCCGGAGGTGAACGCCGGCCCGGCGAGGGTCTCCCCCGCGGACGCCGGTGCTCCGCGGAGCACTGCGACGGCTGCGTCCGGCAGCGGATCGAGTGCGAGCGGCGACACCGTCCAGTGCGTGAGGACGTCGTCGTCGACGCGCACCGCGCCGACGAGGCCCTTCGGCTCGCCGATGCGGGGACCGTAGTCGACCCTCCCCTGGTCCTCCACGAGCAGTTCCAGGAGGCCCGTGGCCGGCGGCAGGGCGATGGCACGGTCGTGGTGCTCGCGCTCGAGGACGCCGACCGGACGTCCGGCGAGGCTGACGAGCACACGGTCCCGGACCTCCTCCGCGACCGTGAGGACGCCGCCCTCCGGCAGGTCGACCTCGGTCCGGTACAGGACGAACCCGGAAGCGGCGCCGAGCTCGTCGAACGTCGGCGGCGTCTCGTGCGTGGTCCAGGACGTGATCGTCGGCAGGAGGCCGGCGAGCGGTACGACGCGGTCGAGGCGGACGGCAACGTCCCCGGCGGGGGCGGGTCGGGCCTCCCGTCCGTCGTCGTGCATCGCGAGCCGACCGGACCCGCCGGGCTGCATCGTCGGCGGCAGCTCCGGCACGGGCGCGTAGCGCGCGATGACCTGACGGAAGGCGTGGAACTTGTCGGTCGGACGGCCGGCCTCGTCGAGCGGGGCGTCGTAGTCGTAGGACGTGGCGATGGGCCGGTACACGCCCTTGTCGTTCGCGCCGTTGGTGAAGCCGAAGTTGGTCCCGCCGTGGAACATGTAGATGTTCACGGAGCCACCCGCGGCGAGCAGGACGTCGAGGTCCTCGGCGCTGGCCGCCGCCGGCGTGGTGTGGTGGTGCTCACCCCAGCTGTCGAACCATCCATCCCAGAACTCCGAACACATCAGCGGACCGGTGGGCTGCGCCTGACGGAGGCGGGCGAGCCGCTCGGCGGACCGGGAGCCGAACGACCCGGTCTTGTGGAGGGACGGGAGCGACCCGTCCTCGAGCATGGCGTCCATCGGCTGGTCGACGCTCGTGAACGGCACGGTGAGCCCGATGTCCCGGTGCATGCGCTCGAGCTTCTGCAGGTACACGGGATCGGATCCGTACGCGCCGTACTCGTTCTCGACCTGCACGAGCACGATCGGTCCGCCGGCGTCGATCTGTCGTGGCACGAGGATCGGCGCGAGGGCGTCGAGGTAGCGTCCGACGGCGGCCAGGAACTGCGGCTCGTCGCGGCGGATCCCGACGGTGCCGTCGGTGAACAGCCAGAACGGCAGCCCACCGTTCGTCCACTCGGCGCAGATGTACGGCCCGGGGCGGACGACGGCGTGCATGCCCTCGGCCGCGACGAGGTCGAGGAAGCGGCCGAGGTCGAGACCGCCGGTGAAGTCGAAGGTGCCCGGCGTCGCCTCGTGCGCGTTCCACGCGACGTAGGTCTCGACGGTGTTGAGGCCCATGAGCTTGGCCTTGCGGATCCGGTCCGCCCACAGGTCGGGGTGGACGCGGAAGTAGTGGATCGCGCCGGAGAGCACGCGGTGCGGCTGCCCGTCGAGCAGGAAGTCGGTGTCGCCGATGGCGAAGCGCATCTCGCGCCTTTCTGGGTGGGGGCGGCAGGGGGACGCGGCCGTGCGGGATGCCCGCACGGCCGCGTCGGTGGGGTGCTGCTACTTGGTGGAGACCGTGAAGCCCTGGTCCTTGCCGTACTTCACGAGCGCGTCCTGCCAGGCCTCGAGACCCGACTCGAGCGACGTGCCCTTCTCGTACGACTGCCCGACGGTGTCGGCGTAGACGCTGTTCGCGTACACCTGGTACGGCAGGTAGGCGAAGTCGTTGTCCGAGGACTTCGACGCGTCGACGAGCACCTTGTTGATCTGCTGGCCGCCGAAGTACTCCGGCTTCTCCTCCAGGAACGCCGAGGACTCGAGGTCTGCGGTGGTCGACGGGAACCCGCCGGACTCCATGAAGATCCCCGTGGACTCCTTCGAGGAGTTCAGCCACTTGAGGAAGCCGGCAGCGAGAGCCGGGTTCTCGGACTGCTCCATGACGACCTGGGCGCTGCCGCCGTTGTTCGCGGTCTGCGCGGGGCCACCGTCGTAGGTCGGCATCGGTGCCACGCGCCAGTCACCCTTCGCGTCGGCGACGCTGGCCTCGAGGTTGCCGGGCATCCAGGCGCCGGTGATCATCGTGGCGATCTGGCCGTTGCCGAGCTGCTTGTACCAGTCGTCGGTCCAGCCGACGGTCTTCGCGACGAGACCCTGCTCGACGAGCTGGTCCCAGGTCTCGGTCCACTTCTTCGTGCCCTCGTCCTGCAGGTTGATCGTGACCTTGTCACCGTCGGTGGTGAACGGGGTGCCGCCGGCCTGGGCGATCATGCTCGTGGTGAAGCCCGCGTCGCCGGAGTCCGCGGCCAGGTACTTCTCGGGGTCGGCCTCGTGCAGCTTCTTCGCCGCCGCGACGTACTCGTCCCACGTCTTCGGCACCTCGATGCCGTACTCGTCGAACACCTTCTTGTTGTAGAACATGGCCATGGGGCCGGAGTCCTGGGGCAGGCCGTAGACCTTGCCGTCCATCGACACCGAGTTCCAGGTGCTCGCGGCGAACTTGTCCTTCAGGTCGCCGAACCCGTACGAGCTCAGGTCGAGGAGCGACTCGGACAGGGCGAACTGCGGCAGTGCGTAGTACTCGACCTGGGCGACGTCGGGGGCGCCCGAGCCGGCCTTCACGGTGTTCTGCAGCTTCGTGTACTGGTCGGCACCGGTACCGGCGTTGACGAGCTTGACCTTCACCTTCGGGTAGGCCTTCTCGAACGCGGCGACCTGGTCCTTCGCGGACGGCGTCCACGACCAGTAGGTCAGCGTGCCGCCCTCGTCGAGTGCCGTCGCGATGTCGTCGGACGAGCCGCCGGAGCCGGAGCCGCCGGACGAGCAGGCCGCGAGGGCCATGGCGGCGGTGACGCCGATGGCGAGGGCGCTGAGCCCGCGCCGGAGACGCTTCTGCATGGTGGTGCCTTTCACTTCGTTGTGGAGAACTGCTGCGGAATGCGGGGGTGGTGCGGGGTGCGGCGCGGTCCGTGGCGGACTCGTGCCGGGCCTCCCGGCCGGTCCGGTGTGCGGACCGGGGACGGGTGGCGAGTCAGGCCTTGACGGACCCGGCCGCGAGGCCGGACTGCCAGAAGCGCTGGAGGAAGAGGAACGCGACCACGATCGGGATGATCGTGAGGAGCGAACCGGTGACGACGAGGTTGTAGATCGGCTCCGCGCCGGACCCGGTGGCCTGCGCGTTCCACTGGTTCAGGCCGACGGTCAGCGGGTACCACTTCGGGTCGCTCAGCATGATGAGCGGCAGGAAGTAGTTGTTCCACGTCGCGACGACCGCGAAGAGCAGGACCGTCACGACACCGGGAGCGAGGAGCTTCAGCGCGATCGTGAAGAAGATCCGGAACTCCCCCGCTCCGTCCATGCGGGCGGCCTCGATGAGTTCGGTGGGGATCGCCTCGACCGCGTAGGTCCAGATCAGGTACATGCCGAACGGGCTGATGAGCGACGGCAGGATGATCGCCCAGGGGGTGTTCGCCAGGCCGACCTGCGAGAAGAGCAGGAAGGTGGGGACGGCGAGCGCGGTGCCCGGGACGGCGATCGCACCGAGGACGATCGCGAACACGGCGCGACGACCCGGGAACTGGAACTTCGCCATGCCGTACCCGGCGACGGTCGCGAGCAGCGTCGCTCCACCGGCCCCGACGACCACGTAGAGCAGCGTGTTGCCGAGCCACTGCACGAAGATGCCGTCGTTGTAGGTGAGGGTGTCGACGATGTTCTGCCAGAGGTGGAAGTCCCCGCCGAACCACAGGCCGAACGTCGACAGCAGCGACGCCTGCGTCTTCGTGCTGTTGACGAGCAGGTAGAACAGCGGCGCGAACGAGTACACGACGAAGACGACCATGACCGCGGTGAGCAGGCCGGAGCGCTTCACCTTGCGTCCGTCGACGGGCTGCGCCGCCTTCCGGGAGGCCCGGGTGCCGCGGCCGCGCGGGTCGCGCTGCGTCGTGGTCGCCGAGGTCGCGGTGAGGGGTGCGGGACCCTGCAGGGTGCTCATCGGTTCTCCTGTCGAGTGCCGCGGACCTGCACGACGTAGGCGATGACGGCGGTGATGACGCCCATGACGATCGCGACGGTGGCGGAGTAGTTGAACTGCTGCCCGCTGAAGGACAGCGAGTAGGCGTACATGTTCGGGGTGAAGGCGCTGCCGATGACGTTCGGGGCGAGCGTCTTGAGCAGGTTCGGCTCGTTGAAGAGCTGGAAGCTGCCGATGATCGAGAAGATCGTGGCGATGACCATCGGGCCGCGCAGGGCCGGGAGCTTGATCGAGAAGACCGTGCGCATCGGGCCCGCGCCGTCGAGTTCGGCGGCCTCGTACAGCTCGCCGGGGACGGTGCGGAGGGCCGCGTAGAAGATCAGCATGTTGTAGCCGAGGAACTCCCACGTGACGACGTTGCCGATCGACGTGAGGACCCAGGTCGGGCTGAACGGCTGGAGCAGGTCGATGCCGATCGCGTCGTTCGCGGCACCGGTGAGGCCGAACTGGTTGCCGTAGATGAAGCCCCAGATGAGCGCCGCGACGACGCCCGGGACCGCGTAGGGCAGGAACACCGCGATGCGGAAGAACCCGGTGCCCCAGAGCCGCGCACTGTCGAGCGCGAGGGCGGCGACGAGGGCGAGGCTGAGCATGATCGGCACCTGCACGACGAGGAAGACCGCGACCCGGCCGAAGCCGGACCAGAACTTGGCGTCCTGGAAGAGCTGGACGTAGTTGGCGAACCACACGAACTGGTTGCCGCCGATGAGCTGGTCGCGGAACAGGCTGAGCCAGAGCGCGTACCCGATCGGGACGATGAGCATGAGGACGAGGACGGCGACGAACGGGCCGACGAAGAGCCATCCCGTCATGCGACCTCGGGGCTTCCCACGGCGACGCGGGGCGGGAGCAGTGCCCTCGCTCCGTCGCGGCGCGGCCTCGGGGCTCCGCGCGGTGAGCGTGCTCATGTGACTCCTTCGTCGTGTCCTGCGAGCCGTCGATGTGCCGGTCGGTCGTCCGGTGGAGAGCACGACTCCGTGCTGGCCGGACCGACTGATGTTGACGTCAACATCGAACGGGGCGACAATAGCATGGCAACGTCAACATGCACTAGCGTTCGCAGCACCGGTCGCGCATGGACGCCGACCTCGGCCGTCCGCACGAAGGGGGCGCGTGACCATCTCGACCACCACCGACCCGGCGGCCTCCCCCCGTCGGGCGCCGTCGCTCTCCGCCGTGGCCGAGGCCGCCGGGGTCTCCATGCAGACCGTGTCCCGCGTGGCCCGCGGCTTCGACAACGTCAGCCCCGAGACCCGGACACGCGTCCAGCAGGCGATGGCCGAGCTCGGGTACCGCCCGAACCGCGCCGCCCGGGCCCTGCGCTCCGGGCGCTTCCGGACCATCGGCGTGATCATGTTCACGCTGGCGTCGTTCGGCAACATGCGCACGCTCGAGGCCATCGCCGACGCCGCGGGCGCCGCGGACTTCACGATCACGCTGTTGCCGATGGCCTCCCGGACCGAGGAGGGCGTCCGCAGCGCGTTCTCCCGCCTGCACGAACAGGCGGTCGACGGCGTCGTCATCATCATCGAGTCGCACGTCATCGACACCGCCGAGGTCGCCCTGCCCGACGGCGTGCCCATGGTGGTCGTCGACTCGACCGGCACCACCGAGCACCCGGCCATCGACACCGACCAGGCCGACGGCGCCCGGCTCGCCACGCAGCACCTGCTCGACCTCGGGCACGACACCGTCTGGCACGTCTCCGGGCCGGCGTCGTCGTACTCGGCCGCACGGCGCCAGGCAGCGTGGGCGGCGACGTTGACGGCCGCCGGGCGGACGGTCCCCCCGGTGTTCGAGGGCGACTGGAACACCTCCTCCGGCTACCGCGCGGGCGTGTCGATCGCGGCCCGTCCCGAGATCACGGCGGTCTTCGCGGCGAACGACCAGACCGCGCTCGGGGTGCTCCGCGCCTGCCACGAACTCGGTCGTCCGGTGCCGTCGACGCTGAGCGTGGTGGGGTTCGACGACTCCCCCGAGTCCGACTCGTTCTGGCCGCCGCTCACCACCGTGCACCAGTCCTTCGACGAGGTCGGGCGCCGCGCGGTCGCCACCCTGCTCAGGCAGATCGAGGGTGGCGCCGCCACCGCGGCGACGGACCTCGTGCCGGTGCGGCTCGTCGAGCGCGCGAGCACCGCGCCGCCGCCCGCGCGCTGAGCGCCGGCGCTGGCGGGGCGCCGGCGCGCTCGGCCGCATTCGCGCTGAGCGACACGACTCGCGGCTGCGGCCGCGAACGGTGTCGCTGAGCGCGAGTCGTGCACGGCCCAGCCGTGCCTTGGCGCGGACGGCGGACGACGGACGGGACGCGGTCTGCACGTGCCGCGCCGTCCCGCCCAGCCGAGCTTCGCCGGACAGGAGGCGCGGCGCGTGCCCGGCGCGCGCCTCCCGGCCGGCCCGGCATGGGCCTCGCCGCGCACCGTTCGCGGTGAATGACACCATTCGGGGCAGCACCCGCGAACGGTGTCGCTCAGCGCGAATGTCCCCCCCGGCCAGCCGGCCAAACCGGCCGTCCGCCGGACACGAGGAACGCCGGGCCCCGCGGGGACCCGGCGTCCTCTGCTCACTCGGTGCCCGCCGCACGCAGCGTGCACCGAGGCGCTCAACCGATCGAGATCGCCGTCCAGGACACGGGCGGGAGCTCGATCGTGATCGTGTCGCCCTCGCGGCGGACGGACTCGTTCGTCTTCAGGCCGACGCGGGCGGTGTCCGTCAGGTCGTTCACGGCGTGCAGGTCGTCGTCCCAGATGCCCTCGGCGTGCACGTCGCCCTCGACCGACAGGCCGGCGAGGTCGATCGTCACCGTGGTGCTCTCGGTCTGGTGGCGGTTGACGAGGAACACCGCGGCGCGGCCGTCCTCGACGGTGGCGGCCGAGTCGACGACGGGCACGGTGCCGTGCTTGCCGCCGTCGACCGTGTCGCCCGAGGCGACGACGTTCAGCGACGTGCCGTGGGCCAGGCGCGACGTCACCGAGAACGGGAAGAACGTCGTCTGACGCCAGGCCTCGCCCCCGGGCTCGGTCATGATCGGGCCGATGACGTTCACGAGCTGGGCGATCGACGCGGAGGCGACGCGGTCGGCGTGGCGGAGGAGCGAGATGAGCAGCCCGCCGAGCACGACGGCGTCGGCGACCGTGTAGACGTCCTCGAGCAGGCGCGGGGCGACCGGCCAGTCCTCGAGCGTGAAGGTCTTCGCCTTCTCCTCCCACTTCGTGATCGACCAGACGTTCCACTCGTCGAACGAGATGTCGATGCGCTTGTCGGACTTCTTGTGCGCCTGCACGTGGTCCGCCGCGGTCGTGACCGTCTTGATGAAGTGGTCCATGTTGGTGCCGGACGCCAGGAACGAGGTGAGGTCGTCGTCCTCCTCGTAGTAGGCGTGGGCCGAGATGTAGTCGACGTCCTCGTACGCGTGCTCGAGGACGGTGCGCTCCCACTCGCCGAACGTCGGCATCGACGCGCCCGACGACCCGCACGCCACCAGTTCCAGACCGGGCTGGATCTGCCGCATGGCCTTGGCGGTCATCGCCGCGAGCTTGCCGTAGTCCTCGGCGTTCTTGTGGCCGAGCTGCCACGGTCCGTCCATCTCGTTGCCGAGGCACCACATCGTGATGCCGAACGGCTCGTCCTTGCCGTTCGCCCGGCGCTGCTCGGACAGGGCCGTCCCGCCGGGGATGTTCGCGTACTCGAGGAGTTCGATCGCCTCGGCGGTGCCGCGGGTGCCGAGGTTCACCGCGAGCATCAGCTCGGAGCCGACCGAGTCGAGCCACTGCTGAAACTCGTGCAGGCCGACCTCGTTCGTCTCGGTCGAGTGCCAGGCCAGGTCGAGCCGGCGGGGACGCTGGTCGACGGGGCCGACGCCGTCCTCCCACTTGTAGCCGGAGACGAAGTTGCCGCCGGGGTAGCGGATGGTCGTGACGCCGAGCTCCTTGACCAGCTCGATGACGTCCTTCCGGAAGCCGTGCTCGTCGGCCGACTCGTGCGCAGGCTCGTGGATGCCGTCGTAGACGTGCCGCCCGAGGTGCTCGACGAACCCGCCGAACAGTCGGCGCCGCACCGGGCCCACCGTGAACGCGGAGTCGAGGACGAGGTGTGTGCGGGGCATGGATGATCTCCTTCGATCAGGCTGTGCGTCGAGCAGTTGTGTTCCGCGGCGTCACGGAAGTGAGCGCTCACCTGAGGGAAACGCTATCGGGTGTCGACACGGGACGGAAGGGCTGGCGCGCCCGACGGCGCGGCGCTAACGTGAGCGCTCACGGGGCACCGACGCCCCGAGAACGGGACAGCACTCCTCCCCTGGATGACGTCCCGCTTCGGCCCGTCCCGATGGAGTGATGCCATGCCGAACCGTCCCGTCCCGCCACCCCGCGGGTCCGCGTTCACCCGCAGGAGCCTGCTCGCCGCCGGAGCCGCGGCGGCCACCGTGCTGCCGCTGGCCGCCTGCGCGAGCCCCCTCTCCGCTGGCCTCGCCGGAACCCCGCTCGCCCCCGAGACGCTCGTCTTCTGGAACCTGTTCGGTGGCGGTGACGGCGTCCGCATGAAGACCATGGAGGACGGGTACGCGAAGCAGCACGGCGGCTCCTCCGCCCTGCAGGCGACGACGTTCGCGTGGGGCAACCCGTACTACTCGAAGGTGACACTGGCGACCGTCGGGAACAAGCCGCCGGACGTCGCGATCGCGCACCTGACCCGCGCGAAGCCGCTCTGGGACGGCGACCTGCTCGACCCGATCACGGCCGACGACCTGGCGAGCGTGGGCCTCAAGGCGAGCGACTTCAACCAGAAGGCCTGGACGGCGCAGAAGACCGACGGCAACAACATCGCGATCCCGCTCGACACGCACCCGTTCGTGCTGTTCTACAACGTCGACGTCTGCCGCAAGGCCGGTCTGCTCGACAGCGACGACCAGCTCACGAACCTGGACGGGATGGAGAACTTCGAGCGTGCCCTCGCCGCGGTGTCGAAGGTCACCGGCGGCAACGCGCTGAACGTCGCGAACGTCGTGCCCGAGACCGCGACCCCGTGGCGCTTCTTCTGGACGATGTACAACCAGATCGAGGGCGCGACGCCGTTCATCAGCGACGGCGGCGCGAAGCTCACCGTCAACGAGGACGCCTACAACGAGGTCACGAGCCGAACCCAGAAGTGGGTGAAGGAAGGGTGGCTCAACAAGGCCCTCGACTACGCCACCGCGCAGTCGCTCATGTTCGACGGCAAGGCCGGCTTCTTCATGCAGGGCGAGTGGGAGATCAGCACCGCCCAGTCGATCAAGGGGCTCGAGTTCGGCATGGCGCCGATCCCGCAGCTGTACGACAAGCCCGCCACGCAGGCCGACGCGCACACCTTCATCCTGCCGAAGAAGGACCGCACGCCCGAGCAGCGCAAGCAGCACATGCTCTTCATCAAGCAGATGCTCGAGCAGAGCCTGACCTGGGCCGAGGGCGGGCACGTGCCCGCGTACATGCCGACCTTCGACAGCACCGCGTACAAGGAGCTCACCCCGCAGTCGAACTACGCCGCCGCGGCCGAGACGGCGGTCTTCGACGACGCCGCCTGGTACGGCGGGTCCGGGTCGACCTTCGAGGGCACCGTCGGCGCCCAGCTCGCGCTCGTGCAGCAGGGCAGCTCGAGCCCGGCCCAGGCACTCCGCGCCATCAAGAGCCAGCTGGCGACGTACCTCAACACCCCGAGCCCCCTGTGACCAGGCGCGCGAACACCGTGAACACCCCGCGAAAGGCACGATGACGTGACCACAGCACCAGTCCTCGACCGCCCCACGGATGCGGCCACTGCACCACGGCGGCTCCGCTCACACCGGACCAGCATCACCAGCGGCCAGGGCCGCAGCGGGTGGCTGTTCCTCGCCCCCTTCGGCCTGTTCTACGTGGCCTTCCTGCTCGGCCCGACGATCTGGATGATCGTCACGAGCTTCTTCAACACCTCGACCGTGCGCACCGGGCTCGGCAGCTTCGCGGGGTTCGCGAACTACGCCGAGATGCTCGGGCGGAGCGACTTCTGGTCGTCGCTCTGGCACACGCTGCAGTTCACCCTGTACACGACGCCGCCGCTGGTGATCCTGGCGTTCGTCTTCGCCGTGCTGACGAACCGGATGAACAAGGGGCAGTGGTTCTTCCGCCTGGCGTTCTTCCTGCCGTTCATCCTGCCCTCGGCGACGATCTCCCTCATCTGGGTGTTCATCTTCACGCCGAGCACCGGCCTGTGGGCGAGCCTGCAGACCGCGCTCGGCATGACCCCGGGCTCGGGCATGCTCTCCAGCCCGAACACGGCGATGATCGGCGTCGCGATCGCGACCGTCTGGTGGACGCTGGGCTTCAACTTCGTGCTGTACCTGGCCGGCCTGCAGGAGATCCCGCGTGAGCTGTACGAAGCGGCCGCGGTCGACGGTGCCTCGAACTGGCAGCAGATCAAGTCCATCACGCTGCCGCTGCTCGGCCGCACAACGACGCTCGTCATCCTGCTGCAGATCATCGCGTCCCTGAAGATCTTCGACCAGGTCTACCTGATGACGAACGGCGGCCCGGGCATCTCGACCCAGGTCTCGCTGCAGCTCATCACCGGCGTCGGCTTCACCGACAACCGACTCGGCGCGGCGTCCGCGGCGTCCGTCCTCCTGTTCATCGTGATCGTCGCGATCGCGGTCATCCGGCAGCTCGTCGAGCGCGCTGCCGCCAAGCGTGAGATCGGGGCCTGAGATGACCACCACCGAGAGCATCACCACCGGCCGCACCAAGCTCCGTACCGGTGTCTCCTCGGCCGCCCCGACGAGCGCCGCCAAGATCGGTGTCTCCGGCAGGGGCTTCACCATCGCCTCCGGCGTCGTCCTGACGGTCTTCGCGATCATCTGGCTCATCCCGAGCCTGTTCGCGCTGAAGACGTCCCTCTCCGACAACGGGGTGGCCGCGCTCGGCGCCGGCAAGATCCTGTCGGACTGGAACCCGACGGTGCACTCGTACTCGTCCCTGTTCCAGTCGGGCGACATCTGGAACTGGTACCTCGCCAGCGGCATCACGAGCGTCATCACCGCGGTGCTCACGGTGCTGTTCGCCTCGATGGCGGCCTTCGCGCTGTCCCGGCTCGTGTTCCGCGGCCGCAATGTGGCGTTCCTGCTCATCATCCTGGGCATCATGATCCCGACGCAGGTCCTGATCATCCCGATCTTCCAGGAGCTCAACGCGGTCGGCCTGCTGAACACCTACTGGTCGGTGATCTTCCCGCAGGTCCCGGCGGTGATCGCGGTGTTCATCTTCAAGCAGTTCTTCGACGGCATCCCGAAGGAGCTCGAGGAGGCGGCACGCATCGACGGTGCCGGCATCTGGAAGGTCTACTGGTCGGTCATCCTGCCGCTGTCGCGTCCGGTGATCGCCGCGGTGACGATCCTGACCTTCGTCGGGGTGTGGAACAACCTGCTGCTGCCCCTGTTCGTGCTGTCGAACCCGGACCTCATGACGATCCCGGTCGGGCTCGCCACGGTCCAGGGCAGCTTCGGCCAGCGGTACGCCGACATCCAGGCGGGCGCGCTCCTCGCGGCGCTGCCGCTCATCATCCTCTACCTGGTCTTCCAGCGGCAGATCGTGGAGGGCGTCACGGGCTCCGGCCTGAAGGGCTGACCCGGCCCGGACCATGGTCCGGACCGCATGACGGACGGGAGGCTCCCCACCAGTCGGTGGGGAGCCTCCCGTCCGTCGTGGGTGGTCTCAGGCGGAGGCGAGCGGAGCGAGCCGCGTGCGCAACAGGCAGAACTCGTTGCCCTCGGGGTCCTGCAGCACGTGCCACGACTCGTCGCCCGTCTGCCCGACGTCCGCCGGACGGGCACCGAGTGCGAGGAGCCGCTCGAGTTCCGCGTCCTGGTCGCGGTCGACCGGGTTGACGTCGAGGTGCAGGCGCAGCGGCTGGGTCTTCGCGTGCGGCACGCGGGAGAGGATGATCGTGGGCGCAGCGCCGCCGAAGCCGGACGCCGGGCCGATCTCGATGCCGTCCTCGTCCGCGCCGAGTTCGACGTAGCCGAGGACGGCGCACCAGAAGCGCGACAGCGCCTCGGGGTCGTCGCAGTTGAGGACCAGTTCGCTCAGGCGGCAGCTCATGGCGCGAGGATACGCGCGCCGCTCAGGCCGGGACGGGCATCCGTGCGTCGTGCTTCCAGAAGCCGGAGAACGTGATCCGCGACTTGGGCAGCCCGGCGCGGTGCAGGTGGCGGCGGCCCTCGGTGGCGAGTCGGGACTCCCCCACGACGAAGGCGTACCCGCGGTCGTCGCAGGGCACGTGCCGCTGCAGTTCGGCGAGCGCCGCACGACCGGGCACCGCGGTGGCGTCGCCGCGCACGAGCCACGTCACGGTGACCCCGGCGGGGGCGTCGAGGTCGCGGACGTCGTCCGCGGTCGGGACCTCCTGGATGATGCGGCCGACGGCGTCGCGCGGCAGCGAGCGGGCGATGCCGACGACGGCGGGCAGGCCGGTCTCCTCGGCGGCGATGACGACCTCGCTGGCGTCGTCGGGGCAGTCGAAGATGCAGCCCTGGTCGAGCAGGGCGAGTTCGTCACCGGGTCGGGCGCTGCAGGCCCAGATCGCCGCGCGGCCCTCGAGTCCGCCGTCCTGGTCGGTGTGCACGACGAAGTCGATGTCCATCTCGCCGAGCTCCGGCCGGTGTCCGGCGACGGTGTAGTTGGCGCAGTGCGGTCGCGACTCCTCGGGGATGCGGAGGTACTGCGGCCACCACGTGGCGCCGTCGAGCTCGGGCATCCGGAAGGCGTCCTGCTCGGGGCGCTGCAGGAACAGGCGGAACCAGTGGTCGAAGCCGAGGAACGGGAAGTCGCGGATCTCGTCGCTCGCGATGGTGACGCGGTGGACCGACGGGGTGTGCCGTTCGGTACGGACGACCCGCGCCCGGAACAGCCGCGGGTTCTCGGGCATCAGCCTCGGGATCTTCGCCATGAGGGAAGGCTAACCTAATATGGCTCCCGTGCCACCCCCTCCCCTCGCCGTCCGAACCGCGCCCGCTGCCCCTCCCGGAGCGGTGATCGGTGCCACCGGCGTCCACCGGCGGACGGCTCGTCGTCGGGTCGGCGTCCTGCTCGGGCTGGCGGTGCTGGTGCTCGGCGCAGCGGTCGCGAGCATGCTCCTCGGCAGCAACCACATCGGCGTGGACCGGGTGCTCGCCGGCCTCACCCGCAGCGGCTCGGGCACCGACGAGGCCGTCGTCTGGGGCTCCCGCATCCCCCGCACGCTGATCGGCGCGAGCGTCGGCGCCGCGCTCGGGATCGCCGGGCTCCTCATGCAGGGGCACACGCGGAACCCGCTCGCCGACCCCGGGCTGTTCGGCGTCTCCGCCGGCGCCGGCCTCGCCGTCGTGCTCGGCGTGTACGTCTTCGGTGTCACGAGCACCGGCGCCTCGGTCTGGTTCGCCCTGGTCGGCGCACTGGTCGCCAGCGTCGTCGTCTTCTCCGTCACGGTCGCCGGCAGCGGGACCGCGAGCCCCGTCCCCCTCGCCCTGGCCGGCGCCGCGGTGTCCGCGCTGCTCGGCGCCCTGACCTCGTTCATCGTCCTCACCGACCAGGAGTCCCTCGACGCGTACCGGCTCTGGGTGGTCGGGTCACTGTCCGGCCGACAGCTCGACGTCCTGCAGGCCGCGTGGCCGTTCATGGCCGTCGGACTCGTGCTCGCGATCTGGAACACCCGCGCCCTCGACGCGCTCGGCCTCGGCTCGGAGCTCGCGAAGGGACTCGGGGAGGACCTGCTCACCGCCCGGCTCGTCGGCCTCGGTGGCATCACGCTCCTCGCCGCAGGTGCGACGGCGGCCGCCGGTCCGGTCGCGTTCGTGGGGCTGACCGTCCCGCACGTCGCCCGGGCCGTCGTCGGCACCGGTCACCGCTGGACCCTGCCCGCCTCGGCGCTGCTCGGCGCCGCGCTCGTCCTGCTCGCCGACGTCGTGGGCCGACTCGTGGGCGGGTTCGCCGAGGTCGAGGTCGGGATCGTGCTCGCCGTCATCGGCGGACCGGTGTTCGTCGCCGTCGCACGCCGTCGATCGCTGGTGTCCCTGTGAGCGCGGCGACCACGACCGCGCCCGCCGCGACACCGACCGGGTCCCGGAAGGGCATCCGCATCGGGCCGATCGGGCTCGCCTGGCGTCCGCGGGTCCTCACCGCCTCGGTCGTCGCCGTGGTCGCCGCCCTGCTCCTCGTCGTGCTCGGCGTCGCGATCGGCTCGACCTTCATCGCACCGGGCACGGTCGTGCGGGCGCTGCTCGGACTCGAGTCCGGGCCGGAGTCGTTCATCGTGACGACCCTGCGCCTCCCCCGCGTCCTGACCGGGGCCCTGGTCGGCGTGACCCTGGCGGTCGCCGGAGCCCTGACGCAGACCTTCACGCGCAACCCGCTCGGGACGCCGGACATCATCGGCGTGACCTCGGGCGCGAGCGTCGGCGCCGTGGCCGCGGTCGTCCTCGGCGGGGGCAGCTACTCGGTGAGCGCCCTGGTCCTCGGCGGCGGCATCCCCGTCGCCGCCACGATCGGGGCGCTCGTCGCCGCCACGATCGTCTACGGCCTGGGCTGGCGTGGCGGGGTGCAGAGCCACCGCCTGATCCTCGTCGGCATCGGGGTGAGCGCGACGCTCGACGCGGTCACGAGCTACCTGCTCATCCGCGCGAAGATCACCCAGGCGACCGCGGCGTCGCAGTGGCTCGTCGGGAGCCTGTCGAGCACGTCGTGGACGACCGTGTGGCCGCTCCTCGTCATCGCCGCCGTCGGCGTCCCGATCGCGCTCGCCACGTCGGCGGCGCTCGGGATCGGGCAGCTCGGGGACGAGGTCGCCACCGGCGTCGGCCTCGGCGTGCAGCGGCACCGGCTGCTCGTCATCGGCCTGGCGGTCGTCCTCACGGCCGCGGCGGTCGCTGCCGCGGGCCCGGTCGGGTTCGTCGCGTTCGTCGTGCCGCAGATCGCCGTGCGACTGGCCGGGACGAACCGGCCGCCGCTCCTGCTGTCGGCGGCCCTCGGGGCGGTGCTCGTGCTCGGCGCGGACCTGCTCGCCCGGTCGGCGTTCCCCTGGCAGGTGCCGGTCGGCATCGTCACCACCGTGATCGGCGCCCCGTACCTGATCCGGCTCCTCATCCGTCACCGCAAGGAGATGTCCCGATGACCACGACGACCCCGCCGGCCCTCGCGGCCGTGACCACGCCGGACCGCGTGCACGCCGGACCCGTCCTGGAGGCCCGTGGCCTGTCCGTCGGGTACGACAAGCACCCGGTGCTCCGCGACCTCGACCTGGCGGTGGAGCGGGGCACGGTGACGACGTTCCTCGGCGCGAACGGCTGCGGCAAGTCGACGCTCCTCAAGGCGCTCGGCCGCGTGCTCAAGCCCCAGTCCGGCGAGGTGCTGCTCGACGGTGCGCCGATCCGGAAGGAGGCGAACCGGGCGGTCGCGCGGAAGCTCGCGATCCTCCCGCAGTCGCCCCTCGCCCCCGCCGGGACGAGCGTGCTCGACCTGGTGATGCGCGGCCGGAACCCGCACCAGTCGTGGGCCCGACCCTGGACCGCCGAGGACGCCGCCGTGGCGGAGGACGCCATCGCCGCGACCGGTCTGACCGAGGTCGCCCACCGCGACGTCGCGAGCCTGTCCGGCGGGCAGCGGCAGCGCGCCTGGATCGCGCTCGTCCTGGCGCAGCGGGCGGACACGCTCCTGCTCGACGAACCCACCACCTACCTCGACCTCGCGCACCAGCTCGACGTGTTGCGTCTGGTGCGTCGGATCAACCGGGAGCAGGGCGCCACGGTCGTGATGGTGCTGCACGACCTCACGCTGGCCGCCCGCTACTCCGACCGCCTCGTGGTGCTCCACGACGGCGGGGTCGTCGCGGACGGGTCCCCGGTCGACGTCCTCACGCCGGCACTGCTCGAGCGGGCGTTCGGGCTGCACGCGCGGGTCATCCCGGACCCGGTGACCGGCTCGCCGATGGTCGTGCCGGAGGCGGACGGGAACGCGGACTGAGGCCGAGGGCGACCCGGACTGGTGCGGAACTCCTGGTTAGGTTAGGCTCACCTAACGTGAACACTCCCCGCCGCGGCTCCGTTCGTGCCGCCCTCCTGACCGCCGTCACCGCGACGGCCCTCATCCTCACCGGGTGCTCCGGCACCGGTGCCTCCGACGACACCGGCAACGACGCGAAGGCGTCGTCCGGGGCCTGGTCGTACGAGGACGCCATGGGCACGACGGTGAAGGTCGACCACACGCCGGAGCGCGTCGTGGTCCTGAACGACATCGCGATCTCGTTCATCGAGTACGGCCTCCGCCCGGTCGGCACCTTCGGCCAGCTCCCGATGGCGAAGGACGCCCGCTTCGACGACCTCGACCAGGACGGCATCACGCAGCTCGGCACCGCCTACGGCGACATCGACCTCGAGCAGCTCGCCGCGCTGAAGCCCGACCTCGTCGTGACCTCGGTCTACCCGACCGACGCGGAGGGCACGCTCGACGCCTCGCAGCCGGCCTACGGCTTCAAGGACAAGGAGCAGCAGGAGCAGGTCGAGGCGATCGCCCCCGTCGCGACGGTCAAGTGGGGCGGCAAGGGCCTCGACGTCATCGAGGACATCGCCGACCTCGCCGAGGACCTCGGCGCCGACGAGTCCGCCGTGGAGTCCGCGGAGCAGCAGTTCGACACGGCGAAGGAGACCCTCCGGACCGCGTCCGAGGAGAGCGGCCTGTCCGTCGTCTCGATGTACGCCGACGGTGACGGCGCCTACGTCACCCGCCCGTCCGACGAGCCCACGCTGCAGATGTGGAGCGACTTCGGCGTCGACCTGGTGACCCCGAAGCCGAAGGGCTTCTACTGGGGCATCTACAGCTGGGAGAACGCGGGCCAGATCTCGGCCGACGTCATCCTGCTGTCGCAGCAGGGCTACCAGGTGGCCGACCTCGAGAAGCAGCCCACGTTCGCCGACAACCCGGCCCTGCAGGCCGGTCAGGTGCACAGCTTCACCTTCCCGGCGCTCGACTACGCCTCGCAGGCCGACTACATGACGAAGCTCGCGGGCTGGCTCGACGACAGCGAGCCGGTCGCCTGAGCGACCCCACGACCACGGACGGGAGGCCCTCCACCCGAAGGTGCGGTGGGCCCACGCCGGCCGGTACCGCGGCGACGCGCCAGCGGCGTCGCGGCCGTGCCCGGTGGGGACCTCCCGTCCGTCGTCGCGCAGCGTCGTGCGGTAGGAACGAGGCATGACCGACGCGGGGTGGCACGAGGACGTCCTCGGCCCGCCGTACGAGCGACTCGAGCTCCCGCTCGGCGAGGACGCCGAAGGCCCGGTCGTCGCCACCCTGGTCCGTCGGCGGCGGACGATGACCGACCGGCTCCGACCCCACGCCGGTCCGCTGCACGACGTCGACGTCCTGTACGTGCACGGGTGGTCGGACTACTTCTTCCAGACCGAGCTCGCCGAGCGCGTCGAACGGCTCGGCGCCCGCTTCCACGCCCTCGACCTGCGGAAGTACGGGCGGAGCCTGCGGCCGCACCAGACGCCCGGGCACGTGGGCGACCTGGTCACCTACGACGAGGACATCGCCGCCGCGCTCGACGCGATCCGGGCGGAGCACCCCGGGCAGCGCCGGCGGCTCGTGCCGATGGGCCACTCCACGGGCGGCCTCACGCTGGCGCTCTGGGCAGCGCGGCACCCGGCGCTCGTCGACGGACTCGTCCTGAACAGCCCGTGGCTCGAGTTCCAGGCCGACGCGATCGGGCGGGCGGTCGTCGCGCCGGTCATCAAGCTGGGTGCGAAGCGGAACCCCCTCGCGCCGATGCCGGCGGTCGACCCCGGCTTCTACACGCGCACGGTGTCGAGCTCCGCGGAGGGGTCGTGGACGTACGACCAACGGTGGCGACCCGAACGCGGCTTCCCGCTGCACCCGGGCTGGCTGGCCGCGGTGTTCGCCGGGCAGGAGCGGGTCGCGCACGGGCTCGGCCTCACGGTCCCGGTGCTCGTCATGCTCAGCGACAAGAGCATGCTGCAGCCGCGGTGGAACGAGGGCATGTCCCACGCCGACGTGGCCCTCAACGTCGACGCCGTCGCGAGACGCGCACTGTCACTCGGCGACGAGGTGACGGTCCGCCGACTGCACGGCGCGCTGCACGACGTCGTGCTCTCGGCGGCGCCGGTGCGCGAGCGCGCCTACGACGCCGTCGAGCGGTGGTCGGCGGTGCTCCCCCGCTGACCGACGGGGATCAGCCCCGCAGGGCGGTGCGGGTGGCAGCGGCGACGAGCGCGTCGTCCGGTTCGGCGTCCGCGGTGTCGTGGCCCGTCATCACGACGAGCACGATCGGGTCACGCCCGGGCGGTGTCACGATCCCGACGTCGTTCCGCACGCCGTACGACCCGGTGCCGGTCTTGTCCGCGACCGTCCAGCCCTCGGGCACGCCCGCGCGGATCGTCCCCGCCCCCGTCGTCGTCCCGCGCATCAGGCCGACGAGCAACGCGCGGTCGTCGGGGTCGAGGGCACCGCCCAGCAGGACCGTGCGGAGGTCGGCGGCGAACTGCGCCGGGGTGGTCGTGTCCCGCTCGTCACCGGGCACGGCTTCGTTCAGGTCCGGTTCCACGCGGTCGACCCGGGTGACGTCGTCCCCGATCCCGCGGAGCCACCGCTGCACGGCAGCCGGCCCGCCGACCCTGGCCACGAGCAGGTTCGCCGCCGTGTTGTCACTCGAGCGCACCATCGCCGCGAGCAGTGCGCGCACCGTCATGCCCGAGCCGACGTGCTGACCGGTGACCGGCGCGTACGAGAGCACGTCGCCCTGTCCGATCGGCACGACGGCGTCGAGGTCGTCCGGTGCGGCGGCGTCGAGCACGGTCGCGGCGATGAACACCTTCGCCGCCGAGGCGAACGCGAACCGCTCGTCCGCCCGGTGTGCGACACCGACCCCGCTGCCGGTGTCGATCGCGACGACGCCGAGCCGGGCGTCGTGCTCGGTCTCGAGTGCCGCGAAGGCCCGCTCGGCAGCCGCGTCCGGCGTCGGCGTCGACTGTCCGGGGGTCGCGGCGGCCGTCCCGGACGGGCTGTGCGTCGCATCGGTCGCAGCTGCGTCCTGGCACCCGGCGAGGCCGAGCGACAGGGCCACCACCGCGGCGAGCGCTGCCACCCGGGTGCGCTCGACCCGTCGCCCGGTCACGGCAGGATCGCGTCGACGTACCCGCCGTCCGCGCGGAGCGCACCACCCGTCGTGGCGGACGCCAGCGGCGACGCGAGGTAGGTCACCATGTGGGCGACCTCCTCCGGTTCGAGCAGGCGCTCGACGAGGGACTGTGGCCGGTGCTCCCGCATGAACGTGCGCTGCGCCTGGTCCCAGGGCAGGTCGGTGCCGACCAGCTCGGCGACGAAGTCCTCGACGCCGGCGGTGTGGGTCGGTCCGGCGATCACGGTGTTGACGGTGACGCCCGTGCCCTTGACGGCCTTGGCGAACCCCCGCGTCACGGCCAGGAGCGCCGTCTTCGTCATGCCGTAGTGGATCATCTCGGCCGGGGTGACGACGGCGGAGTCGCTCGCGATGGAGACCACGCGCCCGTACCCGTGCTCGGTCATCGCGGGCAGGTAGGAGCGGATCAGGCGGATCGCGGAGAGGACGTTCACCTCGAAGTAGTGGCGCCATTCGTCGTCGGTGATCGCGAACGGGTCGCGGCTGCCGAAGATCCCGAGGTTGTTGACGAGCACGTCGAGGTGCGGGTGCGCGTCGAGCACCGCGGCCGCGCCGTCCGCCGTGGACAGGTCGGCGGCGACACCGTCGACCTGCGCCCCGTGGACGGCGTCGCGGACGGCACCGATCGCCCGCTGCACCCCGTCGGCACCGCGTCCGTTCACGACCACCGACGCCCCGGCGCGGGCCAGGCCCACGGCGATCGCGAGTCCGATGCCCTGCGTGGAGCCGGTCACCAGGGCGGTCCGCCCGGTCAGGTCGATCTGCGTCATGGCCGCCACGCTAACGGTCCTCCGGCCGGGGCGTCACGGCCCCTCCGTCACCGGGTCGCGTTCGGCTCGAGGTGTGCTCGGAGCACGTCGCGGACGGTCGTCCAGGTGTGCGGACCGTAGCGGTCGTCGTCGACGTGCCGCAGCTGCGCCTCCCCGCTGAACATGCTCACGAAGTACTGCATCCCCTGCCAGGCCGGGAACGTCTCGTCCGGGTTCCCCGACAGCCGCTTCCCGACCGCGCTCATCGCGGAGAGCGTCCCGGTCGTGCCGGCCCACTGCAGGCGGAAGGCGGTCCCGGTCAACTCGCTCATGATGTGCGCGACGTCCCGTGCCGAGATGTGGTCGCCCGCCGTCTCGACGACGCGCGGGGCGTCGTCGTCCAACGCGGTGAGGGCCACCACGCGGGCGACGTCGTCCTTCGTGGTGAAGTCGAGGACCTGGTCGGCGGAGGACCAGAACAGGACCCGGCGCCGCCCGAACAGGATCATCGGCGCCTGGCCGGTGAGCAGGTCGGTGAACATGCCGGTGAGGATCGACGTCGCGCGGACGGGCGCGGCGTCGACCTCGGCGGCGAACTCGCGTCGGAGTTCGAAGTTGCGGTTCGTGCCGGGCGTGATGCGTCGGTAGTCGGCCGAGTAGTCCGACGGGATGAAGCGCGGCACGCCGGCCGCGACGGTCGCCGCGAGCAGGGCGCGCTGCGCGTCCACGATCACGGGACGGGTCCCGCTGACGGCCGAGACGACGACGTCGACCCCTGCCACGGCCTCGGTGAGGGCCGCGTGGTCCGTGTACGCCGCGGCGACCACGTCGACGCGCGGGTCGGCGCTGAAGAGGTCGGTGGCAGTCCCGCTCCCGGGGCGGGTGAGGACCCGGACGCGGATGTCACGCTCCAGGAGTTCGCGGACGATGCGCTGGCCGAGGTCGCCGGTGGCGCCGGCGACGAGGACGGTACTGGTCATGGGGAGTGGCCTCACTGTGGGGTGGTCGACGAGGTCGACGAGGTGGTGGTCTGCGTGCGCCGCCGGGATCGCTCCGGGACGGCGAGGGGGTGCTCGAACGCGGGGTCGTCCCCGCGCGCTCCTGCTGTCCCTGCCCCAGCGGCGAGCGCGACGCGGGCCAGGAGCCGACGCATCGTTGTCTGTTCGTCCGGCTCGAGGTGCCGCATGAGGACCTCCTCGGCAGCTCTGAGGGTCCGGCGGGTGCGGCTGAGCAGGGCGCGCCCGGCGTCGGTCGGGTGCACCTGACGGACACGGCGGTCGGTCGGGTCCGGTCGGCGTTCGACGAACCCGCCGGCCTCGAGCGCGTCGATGACGTAGGTCATCTGGGTCTTGTCGATGCCGAGTCGGTTCGCGAGCAGGAGCTGCGAGGAGGCTTCTTCCGTCGTGGTCGCCACGAGCACCTGGTAGCCGCGGGGACCGCCGGGGACGTCCGCGACCGCCACGCTCCCGAGCCGGACGTACTCCTGGAGGACGAGGGGGACGGCCCAACCGAGCTCGGTCTCGATGCCCTGCGCGTCCCAGTCGATCTCAGGGAGGTCGCCTGTCGCCACTCGATCGTCCATACAGCAGACGGTACACCTCCGAGATCGTCTTGTGCAAAGATCATCTCCGGGCGGGAGCAAGTGTTTCCCGACGAGGAGACCACCATGAGCGACCAAACCGCGATCACCCCCTTCACCCTCGACGTCCCGCAGGAGGAACTCGACGAACTCCGGCAGCGCCTGCTCGCCACCCGGTGGCCCGATCGGGAGACCGTGCCCGACACCTCGCAGGGTCCGCGGCTCGAGAAGGTCCGCGCCCTGGTCGAGCACTGGGCGACCGACTACGACTGGCGACGGGTCGAGACGCTCCTGAACGGATGGGGCCAGCACACGACGACGATCGACGGGCTCGACGTGCACTTCCTCCACGTCCGATCGGCCGAGCCGGGAGCGCGGCCGTTGCTCCTCACCCACGGCTGGCCCGGCTCCGTCCTCGAGTTCCGGCACGCGATCGGGCCGCTCACGGACCCTGTCTCCCACGGCGGCGCGCCGGAGGACGCGTTCCACCTCGTCATCCCGAGCCTGCCCGGGTTCGGGTTCTCGGGGAAGCCGACCACCCCGGGCTGGGACCTGGCGCGCACCGCACGTGCGTGGTCGGTGCTGATGCACCGTCTCGGGTACACGGACTGGTTCGCACAGGGCGGCGACCTCGGCGCGACCGTGACCGCCGGACTCGCCGCGCTCGAAGCCGCCGAGGGGATCGGGCTCGCGGGCATCCACCTCAACATGGCGCTCATGCCGACCGACGACGAAGTCCGGAACGCCTCCCCGGAGGAGCAGGCGATGCTCCAGGAGAGCGGCCACTACTGGCAGGAACTGTCCGCCTACTCGCAGCAGATGGCGACGCGCCCCCAGACGATCGGCTACGCACTCAGCGACTCCCCGGTCGGCCTGGCCGCGTGGATCTACGCGATGTTCCAGGACGTCGGCGGCTCCCACGACGAACACGGCGACGCCGAGCGGCTGTTCACCCGCGACGAGGTGCTCGACGACGTGATGCTCTACTGGCTCCCGAACGCCGCGGCATCCTCGGCGCGGATGTACTGGGAGGCGAACCGGACGGGGTGGGCGAACCCCGGCACGGTGGAGGCACCGCTCACCGTCCCGGTCGGCCTGAGCATCATGCCGGGCGAGTACGTCCGACGCTCCCGCCGCTGGGCCGAACGTCGGTACACGCACCTCGTGCACTTCAGCGAGGTCGCCCGCGGCGGCCACTTCGCCCTGCTCGAGCAGCCGGAACTGCTCGTCGCCGACATCCGCGCGACGTTCCGTCAGCTCCGCTGACACCACCCGCACCGGCAGCGCCGCACACCCGGCTCCGCGTCCACGGGACACGGCGGTGACCGGGTGTGCGACGCGGCCGGACGCGTCGTATCCTCTCCGCACAGCCACGCAACGGAGCGTGACGGGACACCGGAGAGGTTCGGGCCATGACTGCTGTCGACGATGCACGCACCACTGCAGACACCACCCCATCGATCGCGATCGACCGGGACGGCGGCAAGCTGTCCTGTCCCCGGTGTTCACGCCCGCTCCGCGTCGCCCGGAACCAGTACTACGGTGTCGGGCTCGCCGTCCACGAGTGGCTGCACGTCTGCCCCAACTGCCCCTGGTTCGCATTCGCACCGTCCAGCACCGTGGAGGCGGTCGTCGCCGGCGAGCGCCGCCTCCCCCGCTGGGTGGCACTGCTGCAGCGACACGGACGGCACCGGCGCGCACCGCGCTGAGTCGACCGGGGGACGTTCCTGAGGATCGGCCCGGCGAAGATGCACCGAGTGCATCGATGCACCTAGTGTCGACGTCGTGACCCGCTCGCCCGATCGCCGTGCTGCCCTCAAGGAACGGCACCGCGAGGCGATCCTCGGCGCTGCCCGCGAGCTCATCGAAGACCGCGGCGGCGAGTTCAGCGTCGACGAACTCGCGGCACGCGCCGACGTCGCCCGGCGCACCGTCTTCAACCACTTCGCCTCGCTCGACGAGGTACGCCTGGCCGTGTGCGAGGAGGCCCTGTCCGTCATCATCGACCGGTTCCTGGCCGAGATCGCCAGCACGCCGGTCGGGGACGGCTCACGGTCGGCGATGTTCGACGAGCTCGAGTCGGCCGCCCGCGGCACCGACCTGCCGAGCGCCATCGTCCGCCTGCACCGGATCCTCGGCGAGCCGGAGGGCGACGACCCGAAGGCCACCGCCCTGACGCAGACCGCCTTCGCGCGCGTCACGGGACGCCTCCGCAGCGAGGTCGCCCGTCGCCATCCCGCAGCTGATGCCCTGGACACCGCCCTGCTGGTGGACTCGTTGATGAGTGGCATCGTCGTGATCGCCGACCACTGGCTCACGACCACCGGACCGCGGCTCGACGACGACGCCCGGGCCGCCTGGGACGCACTGCTCGGGCGGCTCGTGCACAGCGTCCGCAGCGGCTACCTCCCCGAATCCTGACCTGCTCCACCGACCACTCCCCCGGGGTCCACCGGCGCACCCCACTCCGACCAACCACCCCACACCACGAAAGGAACGGCGCCCAGCATGGCCGGTCTCCTCTACCGCCTCGGTCGCTTCGCGGCCCGCCGACACTGGACGGTGATCATCGCCTGGATCGTGCTCATGGCGATCGCCGGTGTCACCTTCAGCCTGTTCTCGGGCACGATCTCCTCCGCGATCTCCATCCCCGGCACGAAGACCAGCCAGGTGCAGGACGAACTCGCCGACAAGTTCCCGAGTGCGAACGGCGGCAACGGGACGATCGTCTTCCAGACGAAGGACGGCGGGGCCTTCACGAGCGCCCAGCGGGACGACGTGCAGGCGTTCCTGACGGACCTCGAGGACCTGCCGGGCGTCAAGGGCACGACCGACGGCTTCGCGACGCAGCAGCGACTCGACGACCAGCGGCAGAAGATCGTCGACGGGCGCAAGGAGATCAGCGACGGGCGGAAGGAGCTCGAAGACGGTCAGGCGCAGCTCGACGCCCAGAAGGAGCAGCTGGAGTCCGGCAAGCAGCAGATCGCGGACGCCCAGGCCCAGCTCGACGCGCAGAAGGCCCAGGCGGAGGCCCAGGCCAGCGCCGCCGGTGCCGCCGCGGCTGCGAGCCCCGCCGCCCAGGCGCAGGCACAGGCCGGCCAGCAGCAGCTCGAGCAGGCGCAGGCGCAGATCGACGCCCAGCAGCAGCAACTCACGGCGGGCGAGCAGCAGCTCGCCGACGCGCAGAAGACCATCGACCAGAACACGCAGAAGCTCGAGGACAGCGAGCGTGACCTCGAACAGGGTTCCGACCTGCTCGACCTGTCGAAGGACATCCGCTTCGTCTCGTCGGACGACTCCGCGGCCATCGGCACGGTGCAGTTCACGAAGTCGACCTACGAGGTCCCGCAGACCACGAAGCAGGAGATCTCCGACCGCGCCGAGGCGGCGACGATCAGCGGCGTCGACGTGTACGTGTCCAACGACATCGCGCAGGGTGTGCCCTCGATCCTGGGACCGGGCGAGATCATCGGCGTCGTCATCGCGGCGCTCGTGCTGTTCCTCATGCTCCGCACCGTCATCGGTGCCGCGATCCCGCTCCTCAGCGCGGTGCTCGGCGTCGGCGTCGCCACCCTCGCGTCGCTCTCGTTCTCGGACCTCGTCGAGTTCATCTCGGTCACGCCGGTCCTGGGGGTGATGCTCGGCCTGGCCGTCGGCATCGACTACTCGCTGTTCATCCTCAACCGGCACCGGACGCAGCTGAAGCAGGGCATGGGCGTGCACGAGTCGATCGGGCTCGCGAACGGCACCTCGGGCAACGCCGTGGTCTTCGCCGGCACGACGGTCATCGTCGCGCTCCTGGCGTTGAACATCACGGGCATCCCGTTCCTCGGCCTGATGGGCACGGTCGGGGCGGTGGCGGTCCTGTTCGCCATCCTCATCGCGACCTCGTTCACGCCGGCACTGCTGTCGCTGCTCGGCCTCCGGATCCTGCGGAAGAAGGAGCGCCAGCAGATCGGCAACACCGGGTCCGTCCGGGTGCCGAACAAGCCGATGTCGACCTGGCGCGCGGTCATCACCCTCATCGCGGGCGTCGCCGTCCTCGGCACGATCGCCCTCCCCGCCACGCAGATGCGACTCGGTCTGCCCTCCGGGTCGTCCGAGGCGGTCGAGTCCAGCCAGTACAAGGCGTACAAGACGCTCGAGCAGGAGTTCGGCGCCGGTCAGAACGGTCCGCTGCTCGTCGTCGCGACACTGCCGCAGGCGGTCAGCGAGGACGACGTCACCGCGACCGAGGTCACCATCGGCCAGGCGCTCGCGGAGAACGACGACGTCGACGCCGTGCTCCCGATCGGCGCGTCGAAGGACCGCACGATCATCGCCTTCCAGGTGAAGCCGAACGGCGGCCCGGACAGCGTCTCGACCGAGGAGCTCGTCAAGGACCTCCGCGCCCAGAGCGTCTCGACCGATGACGGACGGGTGGAACTCGGCGTCGCGGGCAACGCCAGTGCGAACATCGACGTGTCCGAGAAGCTCGCGAACGTGCTGCCGCTCTACCTGGCGGTCGTGGTCGGCCTGTCGCTGATCATCCTCATCATCGTGTTCCGGTCGTTCCTGGTGCCGATCACGGCGACGGCGGGGTTCATCCTGTCCGTGCTCGCCTCGTTCGGTGGCCTGACCGCGATCTACCAGTTCGGCTGGCTCGGCAGCGTGTTCGGCGTGCACGACCCGGCACCGATCCTGAGCTTCCTGCCCATCATCGAGATCGGCATCCTGTTCGGGCTCGCGATGGACTACCAGCTCTTCCTGGTCTCCGGCATGCGTGAGGCGTACGCTCACGGGGCCAGCGCGAAGGTCGCGGTGCAGCGCGGGCTGCACGCCGGCCGCGCGGTGGTCACGGCGGCCGCGATCATCATGATCTCGGTGTTCGCGGGCTTCATCTTCTCGGAGTCGTCGACCATCAAGCCGATCGGGTTCGGTCTGGCGTTCGGTGTCCTGCTCGACGCGTTCGTCGTCCGCATGCTGCTCATCCCGGCCGTGATGCACCTGCTCGGTCGGAGCGCCTGGTGGATCCCGAAGTGGCTCGACCGGATCCTGCCGGACGTGGACGTGGAGGGCGCGAAGCTCGAGCGCATGCAGCCGGTCACCGGGCACCGCTCCGTCGCGGACGGCAGCACCCCGGCCGCCACGGGACAGGCCGACGCCGGACAGGCAGCGACGGACCCCGTCGGCGATGCGCAGTCCGGCGGCGGCCACCACGGGTCGCACGCCGCTCCGGCGGAGCCGGACGCGCCGACGCACGGTTCGGGACACCCGCCGGCGCACCGCGCGTAGGCAGCAGCGCCACCGCCTGGAGGCCCGGTGCCGGTCCACGAGACCAGCACCGGGCCTCCTGTGCGTCCGGTCGCTGGCACCGCTCGCGCGACTCTTCGTGCACGAAGGGTACGGTGGCTGCATGGCGAACACCGCGACGGACCCGCTCTCCCTCGACCGGCAGCTCTGCTTCGCCCTCGCGGCCACGAGCCGGAGCGTCGTCGGGCTCTACCGCGAGCTGCTCGAACCGATGGGCCTCACCCACCCGCAGTACCTCGTGATGCTCGCCCTGTGGGAGCGTGACCCGCGCTCGGTGCGGGAGATCGCGACCGACCTCCGTCTGGAGTCCGCGACCTTGAGCCCACTCCTGAAGCGGCTGGAAGCGTCGGGCTACGTCCGTCGTGGCCGGAGCACCGAGGACGAACGACAGCTCGCGGTGTCGCTGACGACCGCGGGGCGCGCACTCCGCGACCGCGCCGAAGCAGTCCCGGTCACCGTCGCGGCACGGCTGGGATGGCCGGTCGCACGGCTCGAGGCGCTCAAGGACGAACTCACCGCACTCCTGGAGGTCGTCGACGCAGTCTGAGGCGAACAGCGAGTACACTAACGATCAGGGTAAGAACGGAAGGCAGCCATGGGACGCTTCGCCCGGTGGTACGAACGCTGGAACACGACGCTGATCGACAAGATGGGCCCGTCACAGATCGGTGCCGGCCACCCCGAGGGGATCGACGACCGGACCGTCGACCGCGAGTGCCCGATCTGTCACCAGCCGCTGTCCCTGCACACCGTGATCCGGCCGGAGGGCCAGGTGCGCTCCTCCACCCTCGTCTGCCCGCGCCGCTGACGCCGACGGACCGCTGCGGCGCGTGAAGTCGGAATACGCAACACGGCGCTCGTGTTCCCGCTCCACGTGAAGCTCTTCGAACCCGCCGCCCTCGGCGCCCTCCGACTCAGCAACCGCATCGTCATGGCACCGCTCACGCGCACCCGCGCCGGTGAGCACGGCGTCCCGAACGACCTGCTCGTCGAGCACTACGCGCAGCGCGCGAGCCTCGGCATGATCGTCACCGAGGGCACCTGGCCCGTCCAGGAGGGCCGCTCGTACCCCGGGCAGCCCGGCATCGAGACCGAGGAGCAGATCGCCGGCTGGCGCCGCGTGGCCGACGCCGTGCACGAGCGCGGCGGCACCATCGTCATGCAGCTCATGCACGGCGGCCGCGTCTCGCACCCCTCGATCGCGCAGACCCCGCGCATCGTCGGCCCGAGCGCCGTCGCCGCCCCCGGTCAGACGCACCTGGCCGACGGCTCGAAGGCCGACATGCCCGTCCCCCACGAGCTCACGACCGACGAGGTCGCCGAGGCAGTCCAGGGCTTCGTGCAGGCCGCCCGCAACGCCATCGCCGCCGGCATCGACGGCGTCGAGGTGCACGGAGCGAACGGGTACCTCGTGCACGAGTTCATGTCGACCCACTCGAACATCCGGACCGACCAGTACGGCGGCTCGCCGGAGAACCGCGCGCGCTTCGCAGTGGAGGTCACCACGGCAGTCGCCGAGGCCATCGGCGCCGACCGCACCGGCATCCGCCTGTCCCCGGCGCACGGTATCCAGGGTGTCGTCGAGGACGACGCCGACGACGTGCGCGCCGTCTACAGCGCGATCGCCGAGGGGCTCGCACCGCTCGGCCTCGCCTTCATCGACGTCCTGCACGCCGACCCCGCCGGTGACCTGGTGCAGCACATCCGTCGGACCGCCGGTGCGCCGTTCGTCGTCAACTCCGGCTTCAGCGCGATGACCACCCGCGACGAGGCGGTCATGGTCGTCGACGAGGACATCGCCGACGCCATCGCCGTCGGCCGCCCGGCCATCGCGAACCCGGACCTCGCCGAGCGCTGGGAGCAGGACGCCGAGCTCAACGAGCCGCGGCCGGAGCTCTTCTACGGTCAGGGCGCCGAGGGCTACACCGACTACCCGACACTCGCCGAGGTGCGCGCGTCGGTCGCGTAGTCGTCGCCTGCGCAGACGGGAGGCCCGGTACCGGTGGTACCGGGCCTCCCGTCGTCCGTGCCACGCCCGGCTCACCGGCGGCCGGGTCCCGGCCGGTCGTGGTCGTGGCCGTCCCACAGGTCGCCGCACTCGACCCGCTCGGCGCCGGCGGACCGCAGGTACGGGCCAGCTCCGAGGTCCCCGTGGAGCACCGCCGCCAGCGGCCCCCAGTGCACCCGCCCCACGAGGACGGGGTGCCCCGGGCGTCCGTCGTGCACGGCTCGGCGTAGGGCCCTACGACGATCACCCGGCACGTCGAGCACACGCCGGACCGCCGCGACCGGCAGGTCCGGCAGGTCGACGAGGGACACGACCACCGCGGCGGCCCCGTCGCCCTCCCTGACGACGGCGAGCCCGGCGGCGAGCGACGCCCCCATCCCCTCCGCCCACGCGGAGGCGACCACCGTGCGGACCGACGGCCGGTCCGGGACCAGCGGACGGGCCTCCCGGGCGGACGCCCCGAGCACGACGACGACCGCGTCGCACCCGCCGGCGAGCAGCGTGTCGACCGCCGTGGTGACCCACGGTCGCCCGCCGGCGTCGCGGACCAGGGCCTTCGGCATGCCCATGCGGGTGCCCGCCCCCGCCGCCAGCAGGAGGCCCGTGGTGCCCCCGGCGCGGTCGCTCACCGGGGAACTGCCCCGGTCACACGAACCCGGGCAGCGCTGTCCACGCAGCGGGCGCCTCGGCCACGCCGTCCCGGACGACCGAGCCGGAGATGAGGCCGTACGGGCGGTCGGCGGCGAAGAAGACCTCGCCCGGGTTGTCGAGCCCGAACGGCGCGAGGTCGACGAGGAAGTGGTGCTTGTTCGGCATCGAGAAGCGCACCTCGGCGATCTCGGGGAACGCCTCGATCGTCGCCCGGCCCATCGCGAAGAGCGTCTGCTGCAGCGCGAGGGAGTGCAGTTCCGCGAAGGTCGCGAGCATGGTCTCGAGCACGCCGGCGTACACGGCGTCGTGGTCGATGCCCGCCGCGACCGCGTCCGGCAGGTACCGCCAGCGGGCGGTCACCGAGGTCGCGAGGATCCGGTCGTCGGTCTCGGCCAGGGTGGTGTAACCGTCCCGCGGGAAACCGTGGAACTCGCTGCCGGTGGACTTGAGCACCGTCAGGTCCGTCACGCCGGCGATGACGTGCACGTCGTCGCCGTCGACCTGGACGACCGCGGTCCGGGTGCCGGCACCGGCCCGGACGAAGGCGTGGTCGTGCTCGCGGCCCGCGACGGCGATGCGTTCCCACGTGTGCTGCTCGGCGGAGAGCGTCGCGCCGTCGTACCAGTCGAACGCCGTGGTGAAGTGTCGGGCGAGCCGGAGCAGGAACTCCTCGGGACTGTGCACCCCGTGCTCCCGGGCGAAGGCGTACACGGTGTTCTTCTGCGTGTCGGTCGCGACGACCTTCGCGTTGTCGCCGTCCGTGTAGGAGTCGGCGAGCGCCGCGCCGCGCAGCTGCGTGGTGACGGTGAGGTCCTCGATCTCGTGCCGGTCGGTGTCGCGGGTGACCCGGACCAGGCGGACCTCGGCCTTCCCGTACTGGTTCGCGCCGAGGTGCACGGTCGTCGGGACGGACGTGCTGGTGGTGGTGTCGGTCGTGGTGGTGTCGGTCATGGTCGGGGTCAGCTCCCTCGGTAGGTGGAGTGGGCGAACGGACTGAGCAGCAGGGGGACGTGCAGGTGCACGGGGTCGTCCGGCACCGTGAGCACGACGACCACGCGGGGGTGGAACGCCGGCAGGTCGAGTCCGGCCCAGTACGCGCCGGTGGCGAACGTCAGCGTCCACTCCCCCGGCGGCAGGCGGTCCGGGCCGAGCGCGGCGATGCGGCCGTCCGGGTCGGTGGTGCCGGACGCGACGAGCACCCCGTCGGCGTCGACGAGCGTGACGGCGATGCCCGCGGCCGGTCGACCGTGCGTGGTGTCGAGCACGTGGGTGGTGAGGTGGCTCATGCGACGCTCCTGGCGAGTCGGAGGAGGGCGATCTCCCGCAGCTGGTCGGCGACCTCGGTGCGTTCGGTGTCGTCGTCGTTGCCGAGTCGTCGGCGGAGTTCGGCGAGGACCTGGTCCGCGGTCCGCCCGGCGGCCCGGACCAGGAACACCCGGTCGAACCGCGCTTCGTAGTCCGCGTTCCCCTGCCGGAGCGCCGCGGCGGTGGCCACGTCGGCACCGGCGGACGCAGCCTGCTCGAGCCGGGAGGCCGTTGCCGCCGCCCCGTCACCGACGGGACGGTCACCGATGCGCGGGTGCTCGGCGAGCGCGGCCTCGACCTCGGCGTCGGTCCACGTGCGTGCGAGCCGGTCGGCCGCCGCGGTGAGGGCGCCGACGGTCCCGAACGGACGACCGGCGAGCACGGCCTCGACCCACCGGGGCACGGCGGCCCAGGACGTCACGAGTGCACGGGCGTCGGCGTCGTCGAGTCGGTCGAACACGTGGACGACGACGGGGGTGGACAGCGGAACGGTCATGTCCCGGAGGATGGCACCCCCGTGTTTCGGGCAGGCGTCGAGCAGGTCACGGCTCCGGCGCGGCGACCGCCACCGGCTGTTGCTTCCCCGAAACGGTGCTGAAACACCGGTTCCCTACGGTTGCCGACATGGCATGGAACCGGGGCATGATCGCGCACGGCCGACGAGTCGGTGCGCTGACCGTCCCCCGTCGCCCTGCCCTGATCGGACCTGTCCATGGACCTCGTCTCCGTCCGCACCGTGCGGACACCGTCGCACCGCGACGACCTCGCGTTCTCCCCCGGTGACCGCCCGCTCGGTGGCGGCACGTGGCTGTTCTCGGAGGAACAGCCCGGCCTGACCGGGCTCGTCGACCTGACGTCGCTCGCCTGGCCGGACGTCGAACGCGCGCCCGGCACCCTGACCGTCGCCGCGACCTGCACGATCGCGTCGCTGCTCCGCGTGCGGCCGGATGTGTCGTGGCGCGCGTGGCCGCTCGTCGAGCAGTGCGCGAACGCCCTGCTCGCGTCGTTCAAGGTCTGGAACGCCGCGACCGTCGGCGGGAACGTGGCCGTGGGACTGCCCGCGGGTGCGATGACGGCGCTGCTCGTCACGCTCGACGCCACCGCGGTCATCTGGACGCCCGACGGCGGGGAGCGGCGGGTGCCCGTCGAGCGGCTCGTCCTCGGCGTGCGCACGCTCGACCTGCGCCACGACGAGGTCATCCGGTCCTTCGAGGTCCCGGAGGCGGCTCTCCGAGCGACGACCGGGTACCGGCGCGTGTCGCTCAGCCCGTACGGCCGGTCGGGGTCCCTCGTCACCGCACGGTGGTCCGCGCAGGAGTTCGTGCTCGTGGTCACGGCGGCTACCCCGCGCCCGGTCGTGTTCCGGTTCGCCGGGGTCCCGACGGCCGACGGGCTCGACGACGCACTCACGGCCGCGCTCGGGTCCGACGACCACTGGTACGACGACCCGCACGGGTCCCCCGCCTGGCGCCGCGCGGTCAGCACCCGCTCCGCGCACGAGCTCCGCGACGAAGCCGCAGCGGGAGGGACCCGATGAAGATCGAGGTCGACGGCACCCCGATGGAGGTCGCACCGCAGCCCGGTCAGGTCCTCCGGACGCTCCTCCGGCAGCACGGCGTGACGTCGGTGAAGAAGGGGTGCGACGCCGGCGACTGCGGTGCCTGCTCGGTGCTCGTCGACGGGGTGCCCGTGCACTCCTGCATCACGCCCGCACACCGGTTGGAGGGCCGGACGGTGACGACGGCAGCGGGCCTCGGCACCCCGGAGCACCCGCACCCGGTGCAGCGCGCGTTCGCGGAGGCTCCGGGGTTCCAGTGCGGGTTCTGCACAGCCGGGTTCGTCGTCACCGCGTCCACGCTCACCGACGACGACCACACCGACCGGCACCGGAAGCTCAAGGGCAACCTCTGCCGCTGCACCGGGTACCGGGCGATCGAGGACGCGCTCGACGGTGTCGTGAACACCGCGTGCGCGACCCCCGGCGCGGCGGTCGGCACGTCCGTCGGCGCCCCGGCCGCGATGCGCGTCGTCACGGGACAGGAGGAGTACACGCTCGACGTCCCCGACACCCCCGCGGTCCGGGCCACCGAGGCCCTGCTGCACCTCGCCGTCCTCGCCAGCCCGCACCCGCACGCCCGCATCACCGCGATCGACACCACCGCGGCCGAGGCGCTCCCCGGGGTGCACGCGGTGTTGACGTACCGGGACGACCCCGGCGTCCTGTTCTCCACCGGACGGCACGAGTCGCGGCTCGACGACCCGGACGACACCCGGGTCCTCGACCGCGTGCTGCGGTTCCGCGGACAACGGGTCGCCGCGGTCGTCGCCGACAGCGTCCGGACCGCCGAGCTGGCGTGTGCGCTCCTCCGCGTCGACTACCAGGTCCTGCCGAGCGTGCACGACCCGGACGCCGCACGCCGACCGGGCGCACCCCTCCTGCACGGCGACAAGACGTCGGCCGAGCACCGGATCGCCGAGCCGACGCGCAACGTCGTGGCGAGCCTCCACGGCGAGACGGCCGACGTCGGAGCGGCCCTCGCGGTCGCCGCCGCGACCGTCGACGGCACCTGGAGCACCGGCCGGGTCTCGCACGCCGCCCTCGAGACGCACGCCACCCGCGGGTGGGTGGACCCGGACGGGAGGCTCGTGCTCTGGACCGCCACGCAGGTCCCGTTCCTGGTCCGCGACGAGATCGCCCGCGTCTTCGCGCTCGACCCGGCCCGGGTGCGCGTCGTCGCGAAGCGGGTCGGCGGGGGGTTCGGCGGCAAACAGGAGATGCTCACCGAGGACCTCGTCACGCTCGCCGTGCTGCGCACGGGCCGGACCGTGCAGTACGAGTTCAGCCGACGCGACGAGTTCACGATCGCGCCGACGCGGCACCCCATGCGCGTCCGGGTCCGCCTCGGCGCCGACACCGACGGCAGGCTGACCGCGATGCACGTCGACCAGACGATGGACACAGGGGCGTACGGCAACCACGGCATCGGCGTCATGTTCCACTCGGTCAGCGAGTCCGTCGCTGTGTACCGGTGCCCGGCCAAGCGGGTGGACGCGGAGTCGGTGTACACGAACAACCTGCCGTCGGGAGCGTTCCGCGGGTACGGCCTCGGGCAGGTGGTGTTCGCGATCGAGTCCGCGATGGACGAGCTGGCGCGGGAGCTCGGCATCGACCCGCTCGAGCTCCGGCGGCGGAACGTCGTCGTGCCCGGTGACCCGCTCGTCGTGACCGATCCGCACGAGGAGACCGACCTGCGGTGGGAGGGCAGCTACGGGCTCGACCAGTGCCTCGACCTCGTGGAACAGGCCCTGGCCGGGCCCCTGCCCGAGGTCCCGCGGACGGACGGGCCGGTCCTGACGGGTCCCGGGCCCGACGGCTCCCCGGACTGGGCGTTCGGCACCGGCGTCGCGCTCGCGGCCATCGCGACCATGCCGCCGCGGGGACACCACGCGCACACCTCGGTCGAGCTGCTGCCGGGCGGCCGCTACCGGATCGGCGTCGGCACCGCCGAGTTCGGCAACGGCACGACGACCGTGCACACGCAGCTCGTCGCCACCGCGCTCGGCACCACCCCGGACCGCGTCGAGGTGCACCAGTCCGACACCGACGCCGCACGGTACGACACCGGTGCGTTCGGCTCCGCAGGCGTCGTCGTCGCCGGACGTGCCCTGTACGCGGCCGCGCAGGCCCTCCGGGACGAGATGACCGCACGGGCACTCGTGGTCGTGGCAGCCCGGACCCCACGGACCGCATCGGGGGTGCTAGGGCCTGCGGTCGCCGTGGAGCCCGGGGGTGTGCGGGTCGGCGACGAACTCGTCGGGCACGCGGAACTGCTCGTCGACGGTCCGCTCGTCGCGCACGGCACCCATGACGGCACGCCCCGGTCACTCGCGTTCACCGTGCACGGGGCCCGGGTCGCCGTGCACCGCCCCACCGGTGAGGTCCGGGTCCTGCAGAGCGTCCAGGCGGTGGACGCCGGCACCGTGCTCAACCCCGAACAGCTCCGGGGGCAGGTCGAGGGCGGTGTCGCGCAGGCGGTCGGCTCGGCCCTGTACGAGGAGGTCGTGCTCGACGACACCGGACGGGTCACCACCGACGCCTTCCGGTCCTACCGGGTGCCGAAGATGTCCGACGTGCCACGCACCGAGGTGCTGTTCGCCGACACACACGACCCGCTCGGTCCCCTCGGGGCGAAGTCCATGAGCGAGGCCCCCTACAACCCCGTCGCCCCGGCCATCGCGAACGCCGTGCGGGACGCGATCGGCGTGCGGCCGTACCGTCTCCCGATGACCCGGGACCGGGTGTGGGCGCTGCTCGCCGACCCGGCCGACGCCGGAGGTGCGTGATGTTCGAACTGGCGCCGCGCCTCCTGGCCGTCCTCGACGCCGGCGACCCCGTCGTCGTCGCGACCGCAGTCGACGTGCAGGGCAGCTCGCCGAGCGGGACCGGCACCTCGATGGCGGTGCTGCCCGGCGGCGAGGTCGTCGGGACGATCTCCGGCGGGTGCGTCGAGGGGTCCCTGTACCTGACGGCGGAGGAGGTCCTGACGACCGGTGTCGCCGTGCTCGAGCGCTTCGGGTTCGAGGACCCGTCCGACCCCGCTGCCGACTGGGCGCCGGGGCTGCGGTGCGGCGGGCGGGTCGAGGTCCTCGTCCACCGCGTCCTGCCGAGCGATGCCGTCGTGCTCGACGCGCTCCGTGCCGCCGCCGCCGGGACGCCGACGTCGCTCACGGTGTCCCTGGAGCCCGCGTCGCTCGGCGCGGTCGTGCGTCCGGCGGACGGGTGCCGGACGCGGGTCTTCACCGAGTACGCCGGTGGCCGCGCCCGCTGCATCGTCGTCGGTGCCGTCGAGTTCGCCGTCGCCGTGACGAACACCGCGGCCATGCTCGGCTACGCGGTCACCGTCGTCGACCCGCGGCCGGTGTTCCTCACCGACCAGCGGTTCCCGGCGGCGCAGCAGCGGATCGTGGGGTGGCCGCCCCGGGTGCTGGCCGACACCGCGATCGGGCCGGACAGCGTCGTGGTGCTGCTGTCCCACGACGACCGGTTCGACGCCGAGGTGCTCGACCTCGCCCTCCGCCGCGGTGCCGGGTACGTCGGGGCGATGGGGTCCCGCGCGACGCACGAGCGGCGTCTGGCGGTGCTGCACGACCTCGGGACGCCGGACACCGCGCGGCTGCGCTCCCCGATCGGGCTCGACATCGGAGCGGAGACACCGGCGGAGACGGCACTGGCGATCATGGCCGAGGTGGTGGCCGTGCGACGGGGCGCTCCGGGCGGTCCGCTCGTCGACGGGAGCGGGGCGCTCCACCGGCGGACGGCCCAGACCCGGTGACCAGCCGCGGCGGGTCACTCCCCGCCGGTACCCCGGACGGCGCGGAGCATCGGCGATCTCACTCCGACGACATCGACGGCGTCAGCCGCGATGACCCGGCTCGCTAGGCTCCAGCTGTGTCCATGACAACCGGCCCGATCGGCGCTCGGGGAACCACGCTCGTCGTCGCGACCGTCCTGACGTCGGTGTCCGCCGGAGCGTTGCTGGTGCTCTGGGCAGCTCTCTGGCTGCCGGTGCTGCTGCGCGGCGCGGACACGGCGCTCTTCCTGTGGCCGCTCGTCGTGGTCCTGGCCGTCGGACCGTGGTGCGGCTCGGTGGCAGCGCTGGTCCTCGCTGCCGTCGCACTCGGCGGGAGACGGGCGCCGACCGCAGCGACCGCCGTGCTGCTCGCCAGCGCACTGGTCGTCGTGGTCGCACCGGTGGCACTGTGGTTCGGCGCACCGACGCCGCTGGGTGTCTGAGCGTCCTCCTCCGCTCTCGGCACCGTCCGCCCGTGGGGATGCGACTCAGCCCAGGACGCCCGTGTGCTCGAGCACGATCAGCACGCCGATGAGGATGAGCACCACGCCCCCGGCGATCTCCGCCGGCTTGCCGAAGCGTGCACCGACGCGCCGGCCGACCACCACGCCGACGTAGCTCAGCACCGCGGTCGTGACCCCGATGAGCAGCACCGCCCACCCGATCGACACCGGCAGGAACGCCAGCGTGATGCCGACCGCGAGCGCGTCGATGCTCGTGGCGACGGCGAGGACGAGCAGTTCCCGGACGCGGAGCCGGTCCGTGTCCTCGTCGGTGTCCTCGTGCCCGTGGAAGGCCTCCCACAGCATCTTCCCGCCGACGAGCGCGAGCAGGCCGAAGGCGACCCAGTGGTCGACATCCGCGATGGCGCTGGCGAAGGCGGTGCCGAGCAGCCACCCGAGCAGCGGCATGAGCGCCTGGGAGGCCCCGAACACCAGCGCGATGACCACGGCCTGGCGCACGGAGAACCGCTTCATGTGCAGGCCCTTGCCGAGTGCGACGGCGAAGGCGTCGGCGGAGACGCCGAGCGCGATCAGGAACAGGGCCCAGAACGACATGGGGTGGCGCCTCTCGAGACGGACGGAGGAGACGCCGTCGTCTCGGAACCCGACGATCCTGCCATGTCGATCGCAGCCTCCGGGACCGGAAAGGCCTGATCAGGAGGATTCGTCTGCCCGAATCCGCCCGTTGGGCGCACCGCTCGGGTAGGAGCGGACGACCCGGCGGGGCGGCCGGATGTAACAGGACGGTAACGACGGGAAACCCACCCAAACCATGTCGGCACCGGTGCCGAATCACTGTCACAAGCCGGGAACGGCCCGCAAGCGCTCACCAGCCGCACATCGCTGGTTCTCCACCCCTT
>NZ_QKLB01000014.1:0-83744 GCF_003224295.1 Curtobacterium sp. MCPF17_046
GAGATGTCTCGTGGGCTCGGAGATGTGTATAAGAGACAGGTGAGTCCGCATGGAACTCACCGGCCGACGCACTGAGGTCGACCGGATCACGACCCTCGCCGTACTCCCCCGGGAGTCCGCGCTGGTCGTCGTCGGCGACCCCGGCTCCGGACGCACGAGCGTCCTCGACGCGGCCAGTGGCCGCGTCCCCGTCCCCGTCGTCCGCATCGGCGTCAACGGGACCGAGTCCCGTTGGCCGCTCAGCGGCGTGACGACCCTCTTCGGCGCACTCGACGACCCCCGGGCCGCCGCGCACGTGACACGGATCCTCGCGTCGGTCCGCGACGCGGACCCGTCCCGGGCGATCGTCGTGGCGCACGAGCTCCTCGCGACGCTGCGTGTGCTGCAGCTCCCGCCGACGCTCGTCCTCATCGACGACCTCGACCGGATGGACGCGGCGAGCCAGACGCTCATCGCGTTCCTCGCCGGTCGGCTGGTCGGCACGTCGCTGCGGATCGTGGCGACGGTGGCGAGCCTCCCGTCCGACGGGCCGCTGACGGCACTGCCGTCGATGCGCCTGGAGGCCCTGCCCGCGGACGAGACGCTGCTGCTCGCCCGCAGCATGGTCGCCGAGGACGCGAACGACGGTGTGCTGGCGGTCGTCGCCGAGCAGACCGCCGGCAACCCCGGCGTGCTCCGCGAACAGCTCGACGTGCTCAGTCGGGACCAGCTGCTCGGCTCCGAGCCGCTCGTGCTGCCGTTGCGACCCACCGAGACCACCGGCCGGATCGCCGCCGCGGCCGTCGCCGGGACCGGCACCCGCGACCTCGAGGTCCTGGCCCGCCTGGCCCTGGTGCCCGTCACCCGCGCGGTCGGGCCGGAGTGGGACCGGGACGTCGTGGAGGACCTCGCCGCACTCGGTCTCGTCACGGTCCGCGGGCAGTCGATCGCCGTCCGTTCGCCGCTCGTGCGGTCCTGGCTGCACTGGCAGATGCCCGCCCGTGACCGTCGTGCTGCCCACGCCGGGCTGGCCGCGTCCGCCGACACCTCGGACCCGCGTGCCGCTGCCTGGCACCGGAGCTTCACCGCGGACGAGCCCGACGCCGTGGCGCTCCTGCACGCGGCGCGCGAGTACGCGGCCGACGGTGAACCCGGCGCCGCGGTCACGCTCACCGAACGGGCCCTGCACGTCGGGACGCGCTCGGAGCCGGAACACCTGGCGCTCCTGGCCGTCGCGGAGGTGCTGCTCACGCGCCGTCTCCTCGGCTACGCGGCGCGGTACCTCGCGGCGATCGAGCCGTTCGCCTCCCGCCTCGACGACGTCCGCCGCCTCCGCCTGCACTACTCGGTGCAGTACCTCAGCGGCGAAGCGGTGGTGGCCGACGAGCTCATCGTCCCGGCCGACGCCGGCGACCACGACGAGGCCCTGGCCGTGACGGGCCTCGTGGCCATGGTCGCGAGCTTCCGGGCCGAGGCGTGGGAGCTCGACCAGGCCCGTGAACTCCTGGAGCGCGCCGAACCGTACGAGCACGACCTCCCCACACCGACCGCACAGGTCCTCCAGGCCGCCCGCACCATGGTGGCCGCGATCGCCGGTCACCTGCCGGCCGACCGGGACCTGCACGACGGACTCGCGACGCCGAGCCTGCTCGCGCTGTCCGACCCGGCGCTGCTCATGCTCGCGCACGCGCTGAGCCTGTCCGATCGGCACCGGAGCGCCCGCCGTGTGTTCGCCCTGGTCCTCACCCGGTCCACGCACACCGCGCCGGTGTGGCTCGAGGCCGCGCGGTACCTCTCCGCGGAGAACGAGGTGCGGTCCGGCGACTTCCGCCTCGCGCACCGGGCCATCGACGCCTGGGAGTCCGGGTCGAGCGTGGTCGAGCGCCTCCGGGAGCCGTCGCGGGCGATCGCGATCGCGTGGCGGCACTTCCTCGAAGGACATCCCTTCGCGGCCCTCGACGTCCTCGACCGGTGCCTCGCGGACCGGTCCACGAGCGGGCTCTGGGGTGCGACGGCGAAGCTGCACGCGTTCCGCGGGCGGGTCCTGCTGTCCGAGGACCGGTTGGACGAGGCGGTCACCGCGCTCGAGACCGCGGACGCGATCGGTCGGACGCTGCGGAACCCGACGGTCCTCCGTCACCTCGGCGACCTCGTCGAGACGTACGTCCGGCTCGGCCGGACCGAGGACGCGCGGTCGACGACCGCTCGGCTCGCGGCCGATCACCGTGCGCACCCGTCGCGCTGGGGCGCGCTCGTGCTGGCGAGGAGCCTCGCGCTCGTCGCCGACGAGGACACGCGTGACGCCGCACGGTACCGGGCGCTCGAGCTGTTCGAGCCGACGGACCCGCAGTACGAGCGTGGCCGCACGCTGGCCGCGCTCGCTGCGACGAGCACCGGCCCGGACCGCGCCCGACTCGGTACGACCGCTGCGGCTGCCTTCGAGGCCGCGGGGCTGCGGCGTCCGCTCGTCGCACCGCAGGGCGACGTCGCGATGCCCCCGGTCCACGCCGTCGTCGTGGACGGCGTCGGGGTGCACGCGGAGGCGAGCGGTACGGCGCCGGTGAGTGCGACCCGGTTCCGCACCGCTCCGTCGCCGACCACGCCCCGGAGCGCCCCGGACGCCGTCCCGGTCCTCCCCCTGCTCACCGCGGAGGAGCGTGCCGTCGTGCAGAAGGTGACCGAGGGGTACCGCAACCGCGAGATCGCCTCGTCGCTGTACATGTCGCAGCGAACGGTCGAACTGCGCCTCACGCAGATCTACCGGAAGGTGGGCGCCCGGTCACGCTCGCACCTGGTGGCACTGCTGGGGTGACGCCGGACTCCCAGTGAACACCAGCGGGCGGTCTGGGACGATGGCGCCTTGACCGCCCTGCCCGCCTCCGCCGTGTCCGGCGCCCTGCTCATCGGCGCCGTGCTCCCCCTCCTGCCGTTCCTCGGCCGGATCGCGCGCCTCGCCGCGACGATCGCCCACGAGGTGGGCCACTGCGTCGTCGTCGTGCCGTTCGGCGGTCGCATCCGGCGCATCGACCTGCACGCGGACGGCTCGGGTGAGGCGTGGGTGTCGCTGGGCCGGGTCCCGGGGGCCGTGCGGTGGCTCGTCCGGGTGCTCAACCTCTTCGCCGGGTACAGCGCACCGCTCTGGGCGGGGGCACTGCTCGTCACCGGCGCGGTGGTGGGCACGCCCTGGCTCCCGGTCGTCGTGCTCGGCGTCGTCGGTCTCGTCGCCCTGGCGTTCGTCCGGAACTGGTTCGGCCTGCTCGTCGTCGTCGGGTTCGACGCCCTCGCCCTCTGGGTGGCGCTCCGCCCCTCCGACCTCACCCTGCTCGTCGTCGCGGCCCTCGGCGCCGCGTTCCTCGTCGACGGACTCCGCTCGCTGCTCCAGGTGCTCCGCTGGCTGCTGACCGGGGCCCGCGTCCAGACCGACTTCCACATCGCCGCCGCCGAGATGCGCCTGCCCGCCGTCGTCTGGTTCGTGCTGTTCCTCGGCGTCAACGGCGTCGCGGTGTGGGCCGCCCGCGGACCGCTGCTCGCCGTGTGGGACACCGTCGTGGTGGGCGTCCGGGCGGTCGTCGGGGCGTAGCCGGACACCCGGACCGACGGACGCCGCACCCGGGATGCCGTAACGCGACGTCGTGTTCGCTCCCCCCGGCGCCGGGGCCTGCGAGAGTACCGCCCACAGCAGACCCGAGAGCGCGGGGCGGCAGCACGGAGGTGGACGGATGACGGACGAGCGACCCGGGTTCGCGACGGAGCAGGTGCACGGCGGGTTCCTCCCGGACACCGGACACGGCGCGCGCGTCCCCGCGATCCACATGTCCTCGGGCTTCCTGTTCGACGACGCCGCGCAGGCTCGCGACCGCTTCGCCGGCACCGACGACGGCTACGCGTACACGCGGCTCGGCAACCCGACGAACGGGGACGTCGAGCGGCGCATCGCCCTCCTCGAACACGGCACCGAGGCCGTCCTCGTCGGCAGCGGACAGGCGGCGGCGACGGTCGCGTTCCTCGGGCTGCTCGCCGCCGGGGACCACGTGGTCAGCGCGTCGAGCATCTACGAGGGCACCCGCGGACTGCTGCTGCAGAACCTCGGACGACTCGGGATCGAGGTCGACTTCGTCACCGACGCGCGTGACCTCGACGCGTGGGCCGCCGCGGTCCGCCCGGAGACGAAGCTCTTCTTCGCGGAGACCATCCCGAACCCGAAGAACGACGTCCTCGACATCGCCGGCGTCGCGGAGGTCGCGCACCGAGCCGGCGTCCCGCTCGTCGTCGACAACACCCTCGCGACCCCGTACCTCGTGCAGCCGGTCGACCACGGCGCCGACGTCGTGATCCACTCCGCGTCGAAGTTCCTCTCCGGCCACGGCGCCGGGCTCGGCGGTGTCGTCGTGGACGGCGGCCGTTTCGACTGGACGGTGACCCCCGAGCGCTGGCCGCACCTGACCCGGTCGGACCGTGCCCTCGGCGGTGCGAGCCACACCGACCGGTACGGACGCGGCGCGTTCATCGCCTACGCCCGGCACGTCGTCGCCGCCCGCATCGGCCCCACACCGTCGCCGTTCAACGCGTTCCTCCTCCGCCAGGGCATCGAGACCCTGTCGCTGCGCGTCGAACGCCACGTCGCGAACGCGCTCGCCGTGGCGACCTGGCTCGAGGCGCAGCCGGAGGTGACGAGCGTGGACCACGCGGGGCTCGCCTCCAGTCCGTACCACGACCTCGCCCGTCGCTACCTGCCGCGCGGTGCCGGGTCGGTGTTCGCCTTCACGCTCGCCGGCGGCGAGGTCGCCGCGCACGCCCTCATCGACGCGGTCCGGCTCTTCAGCCGGATGACCCACCTCGGCGACGTCCGGTCGCTCGTGCTGCACCCCGCGTCGACGACGCACGCCGGACGGACCCCGGAGGAGCGCGCGGCGCAGGGCATCCACGACGGGCTCGTCCGCCTGTCGGTGGGGATCGAGGACGTCGCGGACCTCATCCGCGACCTGGAGCGCGGGTTCGCGGCCGTCCGTGCGCTCGCCGAACCCGGCCGGGAGGCTCGCCCCGACCCCGCGACGGACGGCGCGACGGTCGGCGTCCCGGCCCCGGCAGGCGTGCGCTGATGGCCCGGATGCAGCACATCGGCTACTTCTTCTCGCGCGGCTTCGGTCCGCAGGCGTGGGGTCGGCCGGACTGGCACTGGGGGCACGACTGGACGAAGCCGGACCTGTACCAGCAGTCCGTCCGGGCGCTCGAGGACGCCGGGTTCGACCTCGTCATCGCGGAGGACGCGATCTCGCTCGGGAACCCCGCGACGCTCGACCTCCGGATCCGCCAGGCGTACGGCGGCCCAAAGCACGACCCGCTCCTCCTCGCGCCGTGGCTGTTCGCGGCGACCCGGCACATCGGCATGGCCCCGACCGTGAACGCCGGGGTGACGCCGCCGTACCTGGCCGCCCGGCAGCTCGCGACCCTCGCGCACCTGTCCTCCGACCGGCTCGGGGTCAACGTGGTCACCGACGTCGGCAGCGCCCGGCACGCCGGCCTCGACCCGGTGCCGCACGACGTCGCCTACGACCGCGCCGAGGAGTGGACCGGTCTGCTCCGCCGCCTCTGGCACTCGTGGGGCGACGGGTACGTCGGGTCCGAGGCCGACTGGCACTTCGCGGACGGCGACCGCCTCGACGCGTTCAGCCACGCGGGCGAGCACTTCCGCACCGCCGGGCCGTTGAACGCCCTCCCGCTCGCCACGGACCCCGTCGTGGTCTCCCCCGGCGGGTCCGGACGCGGGCTCGGCTTCGCGGGGACGCACTCCGACGTGCAGCTCGCCCTCGCCCCGCTCTCCGCGGCGGCGGTGTCGGCGTACCGGCGGACGGTGCACGACGCGGCCGTCCGCGCCGGTCGCGGCCCGGACGACGTGCGGGTCCTCTTCGTCCTGAAGCCCGTCGTGGTGTCCTCGGCGGCCGAGGCCGACCGTGTCGTCGAGGCCTCGCGGCACCCCTCGGACGACGACCTCCGCGCCGCCGCCCTGGCCTGGTCGAGCGACGCGGAGACCGACCTGCTCGCGCTCGACCTCGACGCGCCGATCCCGGAGGGCACGTTCGCCGACCACGTGTCCGCCGGCACGGTCCGCGGACTCGTCGGGGACACCCCGGACGCACCGCTCCGGGAACTGCTCACCCGGAAGGCCCGGCTCGGCCGCGTCGCCGACCGGTCCGGGTTCGTCGGGACGGCGGAGGAGTTCGCGGACTTCATCGAGGAACTCGGGTCGGACGCGGACAACGACGGCGTGATCCTGTCGGGCGACCTGCACCCGGCGCAGGTGTACCGCATGCTCGGGGACCTGGTGCCGGTGCTCCGGCAGCGCGGGCTGCTACGCCGGGAGTACGGCGACGGTGGGCTCCGGTCGAACCTGTTCGACTTCTGACCCCCGGGGGACGGGCTACTTGTCCTTCTTGTCGGACTTCTTCTTCCCGTCCGACTTCTTCTTCCCGCTGTCCTTCTTGCCCGACTTCTTCTTCCCGCTCACCTTCTTGTCCGACTTCTTCCCGCCTGACTTCTTCTTCCCACCGGGCTTCTGCGCGTCGGCATCGGGAGCGTCGGCACCGGAACCGTCGACACCGGGACCGTCGACACCGTCGACCGGTTCGACCACGACCGAGGCACCGGTGTCCGTGATGGTCCCGACGGCCTGCCCTTCGACCTCGGTCGCGAGCGCGTCCTCGATCCGCTCGACGACGATCTCGGCGCCCGACCCGGCGAGACGCACCAGGGCCTGGGCGGCACGGAGCCGCGTCGTCGACCGGCGGGCCAGGGCGTCCGCACGTGCCCCTTCGAGGAAAGTCCGCAGCGCACGCTCCGGCTGGCTCCGGCCACGCGGCGCCGCGCGGTCGAGACGGTCGAGCGCGCCGGCCGTCCCCGCCATGTCGTCCTCGACGTGCTCGTGCCGCACGGTCTCGACGAGCGCCGCGACCGCTGCCGCCGCCTGCTCGACCGCGGGGCTCCGCTGGTCCATCACGACGAGCATCTCGAAGACCGCGCCGTAGGACATCGTCTCGAGCCGCACCGGCTCCGCGCCGCGCCCGCGTAACACCAGACGGGCCTCCGGCGTCGGCAGCCACGCGACCACGGCCGCGACCGAGGCGACGGACCCCACGATGCGCTCGTACTCGGCCAGGCCCAGACGGTCCTGCTGTCGCAGACGGACTCGGATCGCGATCTCCTGCACGGGGTACCTCTCGCTCGGGTACGGCACCGCGGACGCGGAACCGTGCCCTCGAACGTAGTCCTCACACCCGGCCGCTCCGGCGACGCGCACCCGCGCCTGCGCAACGGGCCCGGACACGCAGAACGCCCCGCACCGTCCGAGGACGGTGCGGGGCGTTCTGTGGCGACTCACGTGACAGTGGTCCGACGATCGGCAGGTGGTGGAGATGGGGGGAATCGAACCCCCGTCCATCGCTGCAATTCGACGTCTTCTACGGGCGTATCCGGATGTTCGTTCTGCTCGGCCCCGTCCGTTGCTACCGGCTTCTCGGACGACAGGCCCAGTCTCAGTGCACGTCCCGCACGGCCCTGAGGCACAACCGCGCAGCAAGTCCCCTTGATGACGCCGGACTCAGGTTAGGGAACGATCACCTGGCCGACGGACTTCATGTGCTGGGCTGCTTACGCAGCGAGAGCGAAGTCAGTGCGCTTGGAATTGGCACTTGTTGTTTTCCACGGATCGTTGACGAGATGACCGTGGGTCCTCGGCCCGCTTCCCGTCGGCACACAGGCGATGTCGAAACCGATCATCCCCATGCAGGCCGTCGTGCGGACCACTGTCACGCTGTTGAGTTGCCAAGCCCGTCCCCGGAGACCTCCGGGTCAGGCAGCTGTTCAGTCTACCGACCGGACAGCATCAACGCTAGTCGGCCCGCCTGGTCACTCGCCGAGTCGGTTGCGCGACCGCATGGCCCGTTCGGCCTCGCGCTTGTCGGTCTTCTCGCGCAGCGCCTGGCGCTTGTCGAACTCGCGCTTGCCCTTCGCGACCGCGATCTCGACCTTGGCCCGGCCGTCCGAGAAGTAGATCTTCATCGGCACGAGTGTGTACCCGCCCTGCGCGGTCTTGTGCGAGATCTTCACGATCTCCTGCTTGTGCAGGAGCAGCTTGCGCTTCCGCCGCGGTGCGTGGTTGTTCCACGTGCCCTCGGTGTACTCGGGGATGTGCACGGCGTCGAGCCACGCCTCCCCCGCGTCGACGAACGCGTACCCGTCCACGAGCGACGCTCGGCCTTCCCGCAGCGACTTCACCTCGGTCCCGCTGAGCACCATGCCGGCCTCGTACGTGTCCTCGATGAGGTAGTCGTGGCGCGCACGACGGTTCGTCGCGACGACCTTCTCCCCGCGTTCCTTCGCCATGCCCGGCTCCTTCTCGATGGTGTGCACTCGCCCGTGCGAGCCGCCCAGCATATCGAACACGGACGGGCCCGCGCACCTTCCCGGTGCGCGGGCCCGTCCGGGGTCCGCGGGCGTCGCCCGGTCAGACCTTGAGGTAGCGGCGGATCGCGATCGACGCCGACAGCGCCGCCAGGACGACCCCGATGACGATCACCGCCGGGACCACGACCGCCGCGTCGTCCATGCCGATGAACGCGGTGCCCGAGAAGCGTTTCGTCAGGTAGTTCCGGACGAAGAACCAGACCACCGCCAGGATCGCGCCGCCGGCCAGGACCGCTCCCACCGCAGCGGCGATCACGCCCTCGAGCACGAACGGTGTCTGGATGAACCGGTTCGACGCCCCCACCAACCGCATGATCCCGAGCTCCCGGCGTCTCGAGAACGCGGACAAGCGGATCGTCGTCGCGATGAGCAGCACCGCGGCGACGAGCATCAGGGACGCGATGCCGATGGCCGTGTAGGACGAGGCGTTGAGCAGGTTGAAGATCGGCTGCAGGTACCCGCGTTGGTCGACGACACTCTGCACGCCCGCGACCTTCGACAGGCTCTCCACGAGCACGTCCGCCTGCGACGGGTTCTTCAGGTTCACCCAGAAGGTCTCGTTGAGGTACTCGGGCTTGACGAACTCCGTGGCCGGGGAGTCCTTGAACTGCTGCTTGAACCGCGTGTACGCGTCCTGCTGGTCCTCGAAGTAGGACTTCTCGATGTACGGCTGGAGCGTGGACGAGTCGAGCTGCTGCTTGATCTGGTCCCGCTGGTCGGCGGTCGCCTTCGCGCCGGTGCAATTGCCGGTCGTGTCGGTGTCGGTGCACAGGTACACCGCCACCTGGGCCCGGTCGTACCAGTAGCCCTTCATCTGGTTGATCTGCATCTGGAGCAGGATCGCGGTGCCGACGAAGGTCAGCGAGATGAAGGTCACGAGGACGACCGACACCACCATCGAGGCGTTCCGTCGGAGACCGGAACCGACCTCGGCCATGACGAGTCCGAGCCTCATCGGATGAGCCCCGGGATCGTCTGGATGCCGGTCGTGTTCGAGACGCCGCCGCGCTGGATCGGCAGGGCCTGGGTCTGGTACCCGCCGGCCTGCTCGTCACGGAGGACCGTGCCGCCGGAGAGCTCGATGACCCGCCGCTGCATCTGGTTCACGATGCTCGCGTCGTGCGTCGCCATCAGGATCGTCGTGCCTCCCTGGTTGATGCGTTCGAGGAGCGCCATGATGCCCGCCGAGGTCGTCGGGTCGAGGTTGCCGGTCGGTTCGTCGGCCAGCAGGACCGCGGGCTTGTTGACGACGGCACGGGCGATCGCGACGCGCTGCTGCTCACCGCCGGAGAGCTCGTGCGGCATCCGGGTCGCCTTGCCGGAGAGCCCGACGAGCTTGAGCACGTCCGTGACGGACTCGCTGATGAAGCCCTTGCTCTTGCCGATCACCTGCAGCGAGAACGCGACGTTGTCGAACACGTTCTTGTTCGGGAGCAGCCGGAAGTCCTGGAACACCACGCCGAGGTTGCGGCGGAAGTACGGGACCTTGCGGGACGAGAGCGCGCCGAGACGCTGTCCGAGGACGTGGATCTGCCCGCGGGAGGGCTTCTCCTCCTTGAGGACGAGCCGGAGGAAGCTCGACTTCCCGGAGCCGGACGCACCGACGAGGAAGACGAACTCACCCTTGAGGATCTCGAGGGTGACGTTGTCGAGAGCGGGACTCGGGTTGCCCGAGTACACCTTGGTGACCTGGTCGAATTTGATCATGACCGGATCAGGGTAGGTCGCGATCCGGTGATCCTGCTCCAGGCGCGCGGCTCACGACCCCGTGGACTCGTGCAGGTCAGTCCTCGTCCGGGCGCTTGCGCCAGCGGATCCCGGCGTTGATGAAGCCGTCGAGGTCGCCGTCGAACACCGCCGAGGGGTTGTTGACCTCGTAGTCGGTGCGCAGGTCCTTGACCATCTGGTACGGGGCCAGCACGTAGTTGCGGATCTGGTCGCCCCAGCTGGCCGTGATCGTGCCCGCGAGTTCCTTCTTCTTCGCGTTCTCCTCTTCCTTCTTCAGGAGCAGGAGGCGCGACTGCAGCACGCGCATGGCGGCGGCACGGTTCTGGATCTGCGACTTCTCGTTCTGCATCGAGACGACGGTGCCGGTCGGGATGTGGGTCAGGCGCACGGCCGAGTCGGTCGTGTTGACGGACTGCCCGCCGGGGCCGGAGGACCGGAACACGTCGACGCGGATGTCGTTCTCCGGGATGTCGATGACCGCGGTCTCCGGCATGAGCGGGATGACCTCCACCGCGGCGAAGGACGTCTGGCGCTTGCCGGCGGCACCGAACGGCGACATCCGGACGAGGCGGTGCGTGCCGGCCTCGACCGACAGCGTGCCGAACGCGTGCGGACCGTCGACCTCGAACGTGGCGGACTTGATGCCCGCTTCCTCCGCGTAGGAGGTGTCCATCACGGTGACCTTCTGGTCGTGCTGCTCGGCGTACCGCAGGTACATGCGCATGAGCATCTCGGCGAAGTCCGCGGCGTCGACACCGCCGGCGCCGGCACGGATCGTGATGACGGCGGGACGGTCGTCGTACTCGCCGTCCAGGAGGGTCTGCACCTCGAGCTCGCCCATGGTCTTGGTGATCGCGGCGAGTTCGGCGAGCGCCTCGTCGGCGGACTCCTGGTCCTCCGCCTCGTTCGCCATCTCGACCAGGACCTCGAGGTCGTCGAGGCGCTGCTCGGTGGCCGTGAGCTTCTTCAGCTCGGCCTGCCGGTGCGCGAGCGCGCTCGTCACCTGCTGCGCGTGGTCGGTGTCCTCCCACAGGTCGGGCGCGCCGGCCTGCTCGCTGAGCTCCGCGATCTCACGCTCGAGGCGGTCCACATCGACCACCGAGCGGATGTTCCCGAAGGTCACGCGGAGGGCGTTGACCTGTTCGGCGATGTCCAGTTCGACCATGGTCCCCGATCCTACCGGCGCTTCCCGGCCGGGAGGACCGGGCCGGCCCCGTCCCGTCGCCCGCGGAACCGGGTGGCCGGTCAGCGTCCGAGCGACGGTTCCCGGGACGCCATGCCGGCGGCACCCGCGCGCGCCACCGCTGCGGGCAGCGCCGCCAGGAACGCGTCGACGTCGTCGTCCGTCGAGGTGTGTCCGAGCGTGATGCGGAGCGCACCGCGCGCGTCGTCCTCGCTGAGCCCCATCGCGAGCAGCACGTGCGAGGCCTCCGGGACCCCGGCCTGACACGCGGACCCGGTGGAGACGGCCACGCCGGCGGCGTCGAGCAGGAAGAGCAGGGAGTCCCCCTCGCAGCCGGGGAAGGTGAAGTGCGCGTTGCCCGGGAGCCGGTCGTCCGGGTCCCCCATGAGCACCGCGGTGGGGACCGCGCGGCGGACCCCGGCGACGATCCGGTCACGGAGGTGCCGGACGTCGGCGTGCGGCGAGGCGGCGGCCACCCCGAAGGCGGCGGCCGCCGGCGCGTCCTGGGTCCCGCTCCGCACCTGCCGCTGCTGGCCCCCGCCGTGGATGAGCGGCTCGACGACGGCGCGACGCCCGAGCACGAGGGCCCCGACGCCGACCGGTCCGCCGATCTTGTGGGCCGACACGCTCAGCGCGTCGAGCCCGGACGCGGCGAAGTCCACCGGGACCTGGCCGTAGGCGGCGACCGCGTCGCTGTGCACCGGCACGCCGGCGTCGTGCGCGAGCGCGACGATGCGCTCGACCGGCTGGATGGTGCCGACCTCGTTGTTCGCCCACAGGAACGTCACCAGGGCGACGTCGTCCGCGGCGGCGAGTCGGGCCTCCAGTGCGGCCAGGTCGACCCGACCCTGCGCGTCCAGCGGGACGACGTCGACGACGGCGCCCTCGTGGCGCTCCAGCCAGTCGACGGTGTCCACCGTGGCGTGGTGCTCGCCGGCCGGGACCACGATGCGGGGTCGCCGTCGGTCCCGCTGGCGCGCCCAGAACAGGCCCTTCACGGCGAGGTTGATGCTCTCGGTGCCGCCGGAGGTGAAGACGACCTCCACCGGGTCGGCGCCGAGCGACGCGGCGACCCGCGCTCGTCCGTCCTCGAGCAGCATGCGGGCGTGCTGGCCGGCGCTGTGGATGGACGACGGGTTCCCCACGGTGCGCAACGCATCGGTGAACGCGGCGAGCGCCTCGGGCAGGATCGGCGTCGTGGCGGCGTGGTCGAGGTAGACGGGCACGGGGTACCCCTTTCTGGAGCGTTTTCAGGATACCCGGGTGTCCTCGTACCCTGGGGTCGTGTACCAGACGGCGATCGACACCATCCCGGGCTTCCGGCTCGACGACGGCGACCCGCGCTTCGCGCTCCGGTCGGCGACGGCGACGGCCGCGGCGGTGGTCGTCGACGGCCGCGGACGCTTCGACCTCACCCGGCAGGGCGACTCCGACCTGTGGACCGCGGTCACCCCCGGCGTCCGAGCGGGTGACGCGTACCACCTCCTCGTCGACGGGCCGACGGGGCCGCGGCACGGGTTCGACCCGGCGCTGCCGCTCCTCGACCCGTACGCGCGGGGCATCGTCCCCACCGGGCACGACCCGGTCGACGGCGCCGACACGGACGGCCGCCCCCGGTGGACGAGCGTCGTCGTGGACGGTGCGTTCGACTGGGGCGGTGTCGGCAAGCCCGAGGTGCCCCGCGACCGCGTGGTCGTCTACGAGGCGAACGTCCGCACCCTGACCGCGGCGAACCCCGTCGTGCCGGAGGACCTCCGCGGCACGTACGCGGGCGTCGCGCACGAGAGCACCATCGCGCACCTCCAGCGGATCGGCGTGACGACGCTCGAACTCCTCCCCGTGCAGGCGTTCGACACGGAACGCTGGCTCCGCGAGGCCGGGCGCGAGAACGCATGGGGCTACAACACGCTCGGGTTCTTCGCCCCGCACGCCGGGCACGCCTCGGCCGCAGCACGGGCAGCGGGTGCGGACGCGGTGCTCCGCGAGTTCAAGGGCATGGTGCGACTGCTCCACGAGGCCGGCATCCAGGTCGTGCTCGACGTCGTCTACAACCACACGGCGGAGGAGGGCCTCGGCGGCCCGACCACGTCGCTGCGCGGCATCGACGGCGCGAACCGCTACCGGTGGTCCGACACGGACACCTACTACGACACGACGGGCTGCGGCAACACGCTCGACACCTCGGTGGAGGCGACCGCCGACCTGGTCCTCGACAGCCTGCGCTACTGGGCGCGCGAGGTGCAGGTCGACGGGTTCCGCTTCGACCTGATGGCCGCGCTCGCCCGGGACGCCGACCACCGGTTCGACCCCGAGCACCCGCTGCTCGACCGCATCCGCAGCCACCCGGACCTGCAGGACACCCTCGTCATCGCCGAGCCGTGGGACGTCGGCCCGGACGGTTGGCGCACCGGGTCGTTCGGTGCCGGGACCCTCGAGTGGAACGACGGCTTCCGGGACACCGTCCGGAAGTTCTGGCTCGGGGACGTCGCCGACGAACGCCGGCACGGCTCACCCGACACCGGGATCGGTGGCCTCGCCGGCGCACTGACCGGGTCGCAGCACCTGTTCGGGAGCCGCGGGCCGCTCTCCGGCGTCAACTTCGTCACCGCCCACGACGGGTTCACCCTCCACGACCTGGTGTCGTACGACGCCAAGCACAACGCTGCCAACGGCGAGGACGGCCGCGACGGCTCGAACGACAACCGCTCGTTCAACCACGGAGTCGAGGGCCCGACGGCGGACCGCGGCGTCCGCGCTGCCCGTGGTCGGTCGATGCGGAACCTCATGGCGACCGTGCTGCTGTCCGCGGGCGTCCCGATGATCACCGCGGGCGACGAACGCAGCCGCACCCAGCACGGCAACAACAACGCGTACGTCGTCTCCGAGGACCTGACCCCGGTGGACTGGTCCGACGACGAGGACGCCGAGTCGATGACCGAGACGGTCGCGGCCCTCACCCGCCTCCGCGCCGCACACCCGGCACTCCGTCCGTCACGCTTCGGCGTCCCCGGGCAGACCACGCCGTCGGCGTCCCGGATGACCTGGTACGGCCCGGACGGGCTGCCGATGACCGCCGAGGGCTGGGACCAGCCGATCCACCGCGCGCTGCAGTACTTCGTCGAGTCCACCCCGGAGCACGAGCCGTACGACCGCGTCCTCGTCGTCGTGCACGGCAGCGGCCGCACCCGCGACATCACGCTGCCGTCCCGCGAGGACGTCTTCGCGTACCGGCTGGCGTGGTCGAGTGAGAAGCACCGGGACCACGAGCGGCACCGCCCCGCCGGCACCGTGTTCACGGCCTACGGTCCGGGCATCCACGTCTTCGAGGTCGTCTGACGATCCGTCGCGCCGCGGCCGGTCCGCCGGGCCCGACACACCAAACGGGGAACACGGACGGCCCGGCCGGGTAGCGTCTGCTCCGTGGCCTCCGTAGACCGACCCCGGCGTCCGAAGATCGGGCGCATCCCGATCACCGAACTCGCCCCGACGACGCCGAACGGCTTCCCGGGCAAGGGCTTCGACGGGGAGGTGATCACGTTCGGCGCGACCGTCTTCCGAGAGGGACACGGTGTCATCGGCGCCGACCTCGTCCTCGTCCGGCCCGACGGCGCGACACGCACCGTCCCGCTGACCCTCGTCGCACCCGGGACCGACCGGTACGAAGCGACCGTGCAGGTCGAGGGCGTCGGCGTCTGGGAGTGGCACATCGAGTCCTACGCCGACGACTGGGCGAGCTGGGTGCACGGCGCACGGCTGAAGATCGCCGCCGGCGTCGACACCGACGCGACCCTGCTCGACGGCGCCGCGCTCCTCGAGCGACTCGCCGCCGAGACCGACTCGACCACGGCCGCCCGCGCAGCGGCCCGCCTGCAGGACGAGGACCTCGACCCGGCCGAGCGCCTCGCCGCCGTGGACGACCCCCGTGTCGTCGCCGAGCTCGCCGAGTCGCCGCTCACCTCGCTCCGGACGCGCTCCGCGACGCAGCTGCTCGACGTCGAGCGCACCCGCGCCGGAGTCGGTGCCTGGTACGAGTTCTTCCCCCGCAGCGAGGGCGCCAAGCGCAACCCGGACGGCTCGTGGAAGAGTGGTGACTTCCGCACCGCGGCACGTCGCCTGCCCGCCGTCGCCCGGATGGGCTTCGACGTCGTCTACCTGCCGCCGATCCACCCGATCGGCACGACGGCCCGCAAGGGACCGAACAACACCCTGACCGCCGGCCCCGACGACCCCGGCAGCCCCTGGGCCATCGGTGGCCCCGAGGGCGGCCACGACGCCATCCACCCCGACCTCGGCACCGAGGACGACTTCCGGGACTTCGTCGAGACGGCGAAGAACACCGGGATGGAGGTCGCGCTCGACTTCGCCCTGCAGTGCTCCCCCGACCACCCCTGGGTCACCGAGCACCCGGAGTGGTTCACGGTCCGCGCCGACGGGTCGATCGCCACGGCCGAGAACCCGCCGAAGCGCTACCAGGACATCTACCCCATCCAGTTCGACACCGACCCCGAGGGCCTGGTCGCCGAGGTCCTGCGGGTCCTGCGGCACTGGATCGCGTTCGGTGTCCGGATCTTCCGCGTCGACAACCCGCACACCAAGCCGCTCTGGTTCTGGGAGCGGGTCATCCGCGAGGTCCGCGACGAGCACCCCGACATCGTCTTCCTCGCCGAGGCGTTCACCCGCCCGGCGATGATGCGGGCGCTCGCCGAGACCGGGTTCCAGCAGTCGTACTCGTACTTCACGTGGCGGAACACGAAGGAGGAGATCGAGACCTACTTCGACGAGCTGTCCCACGAGACGAGCGCCTACCTGCGCCCGAACCTCTTCGTGAACACGCCGGACATCCTCACCGAGTTCCTGCAGTACGGCGGTCGCGCCGGGTACAAGGTGCGTGCCGCCCTCGCCGCCACCGGCGCCCCGACCTGGGGCATGTACTCCGGGTACGAGCTCTTCGAGGACGTCGCCCGGCCGGGTTCCGAGGAGAACATCGACAACGAGAAGTACGAGTACAAGCCGCGTGACTTCGCGCTCGCCGAGGCCGAGGGCGCGAGCCTGGCCCCGTACGTGACGATGCTCAACCGCCTCCGGTCGGCGCACCCCGCGCTCCGCCAGCTCCGGAACACCACGATCCACTCCGCCGAGGACGACGCGATCGTCGTGTACTCGAAGCACCTGCCCGGGCAGTACAACCGATCGGGCCGTGACGACACCGTCATCGTCGTGGCGAACGTCGACCCGCACTCCTCGCGGGAGACCACCGTGCACCTCGACCTCACCGCCCTCGGGCTCGAGCCCGGCACCCTGTTCGACGTCCGCGACGTCGTCACCGGTGCCCGCTGGACCTGGGGCTCCGCCAACTACGTGCGCCTGGATGCCTTCCAGGAGCCCGTGCACCTGCTCGTCGTGGAAGGACCGCACCGATGACCGACCCGAACACCACACCCGAGCAGAAGCCGTCCACGTCGGCCCCCGCGGCGGGCACGCCCGGCACCGGCCCCGGCCTGCCCCCGGTCCCGCCGCCGCCGCCCGCGCTCCCCCGCCGGTCGGAGCAGCCCCGGACCGAGCGCGTCGAGCCGAACACCTCGGCACCCGGCGAGGACCTGCCCGGCGCGCCCGCCGCGCAGCCCGAGTCGCCCTCCCGGGACGTCCCGGAGTCGGCGACGCTCGCCGGCGGGCTGACCAGCGACGCGCCTGTCGCTCCGGAGGCGACCCCCGCCTCCCGGACGGAGGTCCCGCCGCAGACCACGACGGCGTCCGCGACGGCCACCGAGCCGGTCCCCGCACCGGTCGACGAGTGGATCCGCCAGCAGGTCGCCGAAGGCCGTTGGTCGCAGCCGCACGACGTCCTCGGCCCGCACCCGGTCGAGGGCGGGACGAGCGTCCGCGTCGTCCGCCACCTGGCCACGGCGGTCCGGATCGTCCGTCCGGACGGCGACGACGTCGAGCTCCGACACGAGGGCGAGGGCGTGTGGGCCGGTGCCACCACCGGCGAGCTCGGCCGCTACCGCGTCGAGGCGGACTACGAAGACGACGCCACCTGGACCACCGACGACGCGTACCGGTTCGCCCCGACGCTCGGCGAGCTCGACCTGCACCTGTTCGGCGAGGGCCGCGACGAGCAGCTCTGGCACCACCTCGGCGCACACGTGCAGACCGTCGACGACGTCGAGGGCGTCGCCTTCGCCGTCTGGGCGCCCCGCGCCACCGCCGTCCGTGTGATCGGCGACTTCGAGGGGTGGGAGGGCCGCACGACCGCGATGCGCCGTCTCAACGACCTCGGCGTCTGGGAACTGTTCTGGCCCGGCGCCCTCGAGGGCCAGCGGTACAAGTTCCAGATCCTCACCGACAGCGGTTGGGTGGAGCGGGCGGACCCGTTCGCCCGCCGCACCGAGGTCCCGCCGCTCACCGCGTCCGTCATCACGAGCGCCCACCACACCTGGTCCGAGGGCGACGACCGGTGGATGGCCGAGCGTGCCGCGTCGACGACCCACGACCGGCCGATGAGCATCTACGAGGTGCACCTCGGCTCGTGGCGCCCCGGCCTGAGCTACCGCGAGGTCGCGGACGACCTCATCGGGCACGTCCAGTACACCGGCTTCACCCACGTGGAGTTCCTGCCCCTCGCCGAGCATCCGTTCGGCGGCTCGTGGGGCTACCAGGTCACCGGGTACTACTCGCCGACCGCGCGCTTCGGCTCCCCCGACGACCTCCGCTACCTCATCGACCGGCTGCACTCGGCCGGCATCGGCGTCATCATGGACTGGGTCCCCGGGCACTTCCCGAAGGACGAGTGGGCGCTGGCGAAGTTCGACGGCTACGCACTGTTCGAGCACCCGGACCCCCGTCGCGGCGAGCAGCTCGACTGGGGCACCTACGTGTTCGACTTCGGGCAGCCGCAGGTGCGGAACTTCCTCGTCGCGAACGCGCTGTACTGGCTGGAGGAGTTCCACATCGACGGCCTCCGCGTCGACGCCGTGGCCTCGATGCTGTACCTCGACTACTCCCGCACCGAGTGGCTGCCGAACATCCACGGCGGCCGCGAGAACCTCGAGGCGATCACACTCCTGCAGGAGACGAACGCCACCGCGTACAAGCGCTACCCCGGCATCGTGATGATCGCCGAGGAGTCGACCTCGTGGCCCGGCGTCACGCAGCCGACGAGCGCAGGCGGGCTCGGGTTCGGCCAGAAGTGGAACATGGGCTGGATGCACGACACGCTCCAGTACGTCGAGCGCGACCCCGCGTACCGCTCCTACCACCACGACGAGATCACGTTCTCGTTCGTCTACGCGTTCAGCGAGCAGTTCACGCTGCCGATCAGCCACGACGAGGTCGTGCACGGCAAGGGCTCGCTCTACGGCAAGATGCCCGGAGACGAGTGGCAGAAGCTCGCGAACGTCCGTGCCTACCTGGCGTTCATGTGGGCGCACCCGGGCAAGCAGCTGCTGTTCATGGGACAGGAGTTCGCGCAGCCCAGCGAGTGGAGCGAGGCGAACGGTCTCGACTGGTGGCTCCTCGACGACCCGGGACACCGCGGTGTCCAGGACCTGGTCGCCGAGCTGAACCGTGTCTACAAGGAGAACCCGGCGTTCTGGACGCACGACGCCACGCAGGACGGCTTCGAGTGGCTCGAGGGCGGCGACGCACCGCACTCCACGCTCGGTTTCCTCCGCAAGGCCGGTGACGAGCGCATCGCCGTGTTCGTCAACTTCTCGGGCGTCCCCGTCGAGCACCGCTTCGGTCTGCCGACCGCGGGGACGTGGAACGAGGTGCTGAACACCGACGCGTCGGCCTACGGCGGCTCCGGTGTCGGCAACCTCGGCGCCGTGCAGGCCGAGGACGTCCCGTGGGCCGGCCGGCCCGCCTCGGCGAACCTCGTGGTGCCGCCGCTCGGCGCGGTCTGGCTGCGCCTGGCGGAGTAGCGCACCGACGCGACGACGGACGGGAGCCCCGGTACCAGCTGGTACCGGGCCTCCCGTCCGTCGTGGGGCCGCTCCGCGGCGGCTGCTCAGTAGAGGGCGTTGGCGAGCCGGCGTCGCGCCGCGACGACGCGCGGGTCCTCGGAGCCGATGAGCTCGAAGTACTCGACCAGACGGACCCGGAGTGCCTCGCGGTCCTCGCCGAAAACGGTGGGCACGAGGTCGAGCAGGCGTCCGAAGGCGTCCTCGACGTGCCCGCCGCTGATGTCGAGGTCGGCGACCGCGAGCTGTGCGGCGACGTCGCGCTGGTCGGCTCCCGCGGCGGCGCGGATCTCGTCCGCGGTCCGTCCGGACAGCCGGTCGAGGAGCGACACCTGCGCCAGCCCGGCGACGGCCATCTGGTCGTGCGGGTCCTGCAGGATCGCGGTCCGGTACTCCGCGATCGCGGCGGCGTAGTCCCAGCGCTCGATCGCGTCGTACGCGGCCTGGTGGTGCGGGGGCAGCGGCTCGGGCTCCGGCTCACCCTGCTCGGCGCCCTCGGGCACGTCCGCAGCGCCGTCGACCTGCACGCGGCCCGCGACGCCGTTCTGCTCGGCGGCCTGGAGCACCTGCTCGAAGACGTCGCGGACCTCGGCCTCCGGCAGTGCACCGACGAACAGTCCGAGCGGACGTCCACCGATGACCGCGGCCACCGTGGGGATCGACTGCGCCTGGAAGGCCTGCACGAGCTGCGGGTTCGTGTCGGCATCGACCTTGGCGAGCACGAAACGGCCGGCGTACTCCTCGGTCAGACGTTCGAGCACCGGGGAGAGCTGCTTGCACGGCCCGCACCACTCGGCCCAGATGTCCACGATGACCGGGACGACCGTCGACAGCTGCACGACGTCCTGGAAGCTCTGGTCCGTGACGTCCATGACCAGCGACGGGACGCTCAGGACGCCGTCGGGCTGTCCCGCACCGGTCGGCGCGGGCGTACCGGCACCGGTGGTCGCGGGGGCGGTCTGCGGCCGCTGTGCGCGGTCGACGAGGGACGAGAGGTCGACCGCTCCGCGCAGGCTGGACGGGGTCGGGGGGACGTTGGTCATTGCACCTCACTAGCTGCGATCAGGCCCTGGGTGAACCCGAGGAGTTCTATCTTGTCGTCCGAGCCCACCGGGGGCACGGAGAAGAGCAGCTGGACGCCGTACGTCGCCCGCACGCCCTTCGTGCTCGAGTCGACGCCCGACAGCGCCTTCACGGCGCCCTCGGTGTTGACCTTCGCCCCGGTGGCCGTCGGCGTGACCTCCTCGACCTCGTCGAGGTCCACGGAGACGAGCGCACCCGCGGTGTTCGTGGCGAGTGCCAGCGGGGTGTCGTCCGGGATCTCCGAGGAGAACGCGATCTCGGCCGTGTCGTCCAGCGACTTCGCCTTCTCGTCCTTGTAGGACTTGCCGATCCGGGTGCGGAGGTCGTCGCCGTCACCCGCGAACAGGTCCGCGGAGGGGCTCTCGGCGTCCTTGGACAGGATGTCCGCGTAGGCCGCCGCCACCTCGTCCGGAGCGAGCGCGAGGAGCTTCGAGTCCGGGGCGAGCTGCGCGGCACCGATCGCGGTGGGGGCCAGCGAGGGCAGCTGCGCATCCGCCTCGAGCGAGACGGCGTACTCCACCTTGTAGTCGGAACGGGCGTCCTGCTGCACGAGCGTCAACGCCTGCGGGGCGGTCTGCTCGTCGGAGCAGTCCGCGGCGACGACTGCGAAGACCGTCCGCGGCCAGGAGTCCGTCTGCTGCGGGAGCGCCACGCAGACGTCGTCCGCCGCGATCGCCGGCAGCGGCTTCGCCTCTGCATCGGCGTCCCGGATCGCGTAGTTGGCCTTCCGGAGCTCCAGGGCCGGTCCGGCGAACCGGGTACCGGCGAGGTCGGCGTCCTTGTCCGCGTCCGCCTGCTCGGCGACGTCGGCGACGCGGGAGACGATCCGCGAGATCTGCTGCTTCGTGGCGGCCGTGGCCGGGGCAGGTGCGGCACCGCCGGTCGCCGTGGCGGTCGGTGTGGGCGTCGCGCCCGCGTCGCCGCCCTGGGGCCAGTACTCGGATGAACAACCGCTCAGCACGAGCGCACCGGCGACGAGCACCGGCACGGCCACGAAGGACCGACGACCGCGTCGGCTCCGTGCCGGGACCTGTGCGCCGGCAGCGGCGGCACGACGGGAGGCACGGACACGCGGCGGTCGTCCGCCCCCGCTCCGACGACGCGGACCACGGGACCGACGCTGGTGCAGGAACGCCCAGACCAGCAGGACGACCCCACCGAGGACGAACAACCCGCCGACGGTCAGGAGCGGACCGACGGACGGTGTCGCGGTGTCGCGGGGCCACGTGACGGAGACGTCCGACGGGGCCGGCGCCGACCCGTCGGAGGCGACCACGAGGGACACGTCCGCGGGCAGCCGCACGGTGAACTGCCGGGCGTCGTCGTACTCCTGGTACCAGAGGTCGCTGCCCCGCGGGTCCGGCACCTCCGTCGCGGTCCCGGTGGTGCGCGCCGTGAGCTTGCCCGCTGCGGCGTCGTAGCGCAGGGTCGTGTGTGCGGCGTCGCCGACCCAGGCGTCGACGTCCGACGTCCTGCCGTAGGCCGCGAACACCTTCCCCGTGCCGGAGACGCTGATGCGCTGGTAGCCGGGGTTGGCGTTGAGCACGCTCCCCGGGATCACGGTCACCGGGGCGGACGTCGTACCGCTGGTCGCGGCGACGATCGAGGACGGGGGCGCGAACACCGTGCGCTGCCCGACGCCGAGACCGACGAGGAGCACCCCGATGACGAAACTGACGATCGCCAGGACGAACCGCACGGACTCTCTCCCTCCGCGCCGGGGTGGGGTGGACGGCGCGCGAAACAACGGTCCAGGGTACCCAGGACAGCTGTGAGGCGCATCCCCCGGGCCTGGTCCACGCCTCCAGGGGCCGACCTGGACGCACCACTACACTCGGGGTCCGGACCGCACGGGGTGGTCCGGGACGACCGCAGGGAGCGACGCGTGGCGAACGACGAGGCAGAGTTCGGGACCGAACTGCGGGGGTACCGCAAGGACGAGGTCGACCGTGCTCTGAACGACCTCCGCCGCGAGCTCATCAAGTCGAACACCGACCGGGCCGAGGCGGCGAAGGAGATCCGCCTGCTGCAGTCCCGCGTCTCCGACCTGCAGGGCGAACTGGACGAGGCCGGCACGCCGACGTACAGCGGCCTCGGTACCCGCCTGGAGTCGACGCTCCGCGTGGCCGAGGAACAGTCGACGCGGCTCATCAGCCAGGCCGACATCGACGCCCAGCGGCTCCGTGCCACCAGCCGGACCGAAGCGGAGCGCGTCCTGCGCGAAGCACGCGACGAGGCGCACGACACGCTCGAGGACGCGCGGACCCGGGCGACGAACGAGCTCTCCCGCGCCCGGGCCGAATCGGCCGACACGGTGGAGCGGGCGCGTGCCGAAGCCGGGATCCTCGTGCAGGACGCCCGGAACGAGGCCGCCGCCGTCCGCGGGGCCGCCGTGACCGAAGCAGCCGAGGTGCGGTCGGTCGCGATCCGCGAGACGAACGCGCTCCGCGCCCAGGTCGAGCACGAGGTCGCCGAACTCCGTGAGGTCGCGCAGCGGGAGTCGGCAGCCGCCCGCCGTGCCGCCGCCGACCTCGAGCGCGAGACGGAGCACCGTCGCAGCGTCTTCGAAGCCGACCAGACCCGCCGACTCGAGGACCTCGACCGCGAGGAGAGCACCCGCCGCGAAGCCCTCGACCGCACCCTCACCGAGGCGCGCACGGCCTGGGAGCGCGAACACGGCGCAGCCCGACAGGCCCTGGACCTCGAGGTCGAGAGCGCGCGCGCGGAGCTCGCCGCCGAGGTCGACCGCCGCCGCGCTGAACTCGCAGCCGAGGTCGACGACCGCCGCCGACAGCTCGACGAGGACCTCGCCGCCGCCCGGGCCACGTGGGAACGCGAACTCGCCGGGGCGCGGACCGCGCTCGAGCAGGAGATCGAGGCCGCGCACGCGCAGCTCCGTGTCGACACCGAGCAGACCGCCGCCGAGAACGCCCGCCGCGTCCAGGAGACCACGGAACGAATCGAGCGCGAGACGGCCGACCACCTCGACCGCATCCAGCGGGAGCGCGAGGCCGCCGAAGCCGCAGCGAAGCGGGCTGCACGGGAGCACGAGAACGAACTCGCCGCACGGCGGGAGCGCGAGCACGCCGAGGTCGACACCGAGATCGCCGATCGACGGAGCGCCGAGCTCGACGCCCTGTTCGCCGAGCGGACCGCCCTGCGACAGGAGATCGACACGGCACGCGCCGCCCTCGCGCAGGAGCGCGACGAAGCCCGGGCGACCGTCGAACGCGAACGGGAGGACGCTCGGGCCGCCCTCGAGACGGAGTTGGCCGCTCGACGGGACGACGCCGAGCAGGAGTACCTGGAACGCCACCGCGCCACCGTGACCGAGACGCAGAAGTACCTCGATGAGGCGAACCTGCAGCTCGCCGAGGCGACGCGTCGCGCCGCCGCCGCCCGGGAGATCGCCGACCGCCTCGAGCGGGAGGCCGCCGACGTCGCACGACAGCAGGAGTCCGACGCCCGGGAACGAGCCGCGGACCTCGTCCGCGACGCTCAGGAACGTGCGCACCGACTCGTGGCCGACGCCGAGGAGCGGACGGCGCTCCTGCTGGCCGAGGCCGAGGACCGTCTCGGCGCCATCCGCACCGAGCGGGAGGCCGTGGCCGGCTACCTGGAGAACCTGCGGGGCGTGCTCACGCACGCGGCAGGCGTCATCGAGGAGCAGGGCGCCGCTCGTCCCGCCACGGTCGGCGCGGACGACGCGGACCAGGCCCGGCTCGAGACGGACGGCAACGCGGCGCACTGACCCGGTCGTTCGGGGCCGGCGCTGGTCGGGCTAGGCCTGCGTCGGCCAGTGCGTGGGCAGCGGAGCGCTGCCCGGCACGACGAGGTCCGCGACGGCGTCGAGGACGACCCGCACGTACTTCTCCCCCACCCACAGGTGCTTCGCGCCGGCGACGGGCACGACCCGGACGTCCGGTGCGACGGCGAACCGGCGGACCGCATCGTCCGGCACGAGGAAGTCGTCGTGCTCGGGGACGAGGGCGACCACCGGCACGCCCACGCCCGACCACCGGGCGAGCTCCTCGTCCGTGGTCCGGTGCAGCGGTGGCGACAGCAGGACGACCCCGGCGACGTTCCCGGCCTCGACGTGCTCGAGGGCGTGCTTCAGGATGACCTCCGTCCCGAAGGACCACCCGACGAGCCACGGCGTCGGCAGGCCCCGCGCGACGACCTCGTCGACGGCGGCCCGGAGGTCGAAGCCCTCGGACACCCCGTCGCCGAAGACACCCTCGGACGTCCCGCGCGGTGAGGTGACGGAGCGGAAGTTGAACCGCAGGACGGCCAGGTCGGCCAGCGCGGGGAGCCGGGCCGCGGCCTTCTTCAGGACGTGCGAGTCCATGAAGCCCTGCGCGGTGGGCAGCGGGTGCAACGTGACGAGTGTTCCCCGTGCCGGTCGGTCGAGCGGCTCGGCCAACTCCCCCACCAGCGTCAGGTGGTCGTCGGTGACGAGCTCCACGTCCGTCCGCCGAGCAGGCAGCACGGTGCCGGAACGGATCTCCTCGCCGGGCGCGACCGGCTCGCGGGCGTGTCGCTCGGGGTGTCCGGTCGTCATGCGATGCTCCAGCAGTGGTGGTGCCAATGACGGCGCGCAGCGAGGTCGGCGGCGTCGCCGAGCACCCCGTCCGCACGCCACACGACGACGTGCGCGGTCCCGGGTTCGATCGTCAGGCCGCAGCCCGGACAGAGGTACTCCTTCTGCGCCGATGCTGCCGAGATCGGTTGTACCGACCACTCGCGGCCACGACGGACTTCGGTCCGGCGCCAGCCGCCCGTCAGTCGCTCGAGTCCGGCGCCCTCAGGGACGTCATCGTGGCCACGACCACGCGGGCGACGCGGCCGGTTGCTCCGCGGCACCGCGATCGCCGATCAGTACCAGTTGTACGAGACGCTGTGCGCCCAGGCGCCGCAGGGCGTGCCGTAGACACCGGTGATGTAGTTGAGTCCCCAGGTGATCTGCGTGGCGGGGTTCGTCTGCCAGTCGGCACCGGCGGAGGCCATCTTGCTGCCCGGGAGGGACTGCGGGATGCCGTACGCACCGCTCGGGTTGTAGGCGTTCACCCGCCAGCCGGACTCCTTGTTCCAGAGCGAGACCAGGCAGCTGTACTGGTCGTTGCCCCACCCGCGGGCGGCGACCATCTGCTGCGCGATCGCCTGGGCGCTACCAGGGTCCGGCGTCGCTGCGGTGGCGGCCAGGGGCGTGCTCGCGGCGGGCTGCGCTGCGGTGGCGTCGTCCTCAGTCGACGCGGTGTCGCTCGACGCACTGTCGGTCCCCGCGGGCGTGGCGGTCGGAGTCGGCGTGGGAGTCGGCTTGGGCGCGGGCTTGACGACGTCGAACCCGTCGCGGGCCGCGTCGAAGTCCCCGTACGTGCCGTGCGCCGAGAACTGCTGGGGCGTCGAGATCGGAGCCGGGGCGAGCACGGGCGCGGCCGTGGCGGCGTCGGTCTGCATCGGGTTGAACAGCGATCCACCGACGAAGGCCGACACGGCGAGGAACGACATCGCCGGGATCGCCGAACGCTGCCGCACGAACCCGTTGAAGGACCGCGGGGTCGACGGCTTCGACGGAGCGACGGACCGCGCGCGGGACCGGCGGACGATCCGGGCGGCGGGAGCGGTCACGACAGCTGCGGCCCGCGTGGCCTCGGCGTCGGAGACGCGGTTCGCTGCGACGGACACCGGCGCGATGACGGGAGCGACGGGCTGCTCCTGCTGGGCCGGGGTGGGACGGACGACCGAGGTCTCCGCCGTGCGCGTTCGGTTCTTCGCCGCTCGTCGCTCGCTGACGATCGCGTGATCGTGCAGTTCGCGGTTCGCGCGGTCGGATCGAGTGTCTGCCGTGTGCCTGCCCATGAGTCCGACCAGGATAACGGAACGATCACGGAAAGCGAAGCACCTGGGGACGGCGATTCGGCAGGCGCCGATGCGGCCCGCTGCGCCGGTCCGTCAGCGCACGGCGAGCATGACCTCGACGACGGCGTCGAGGAGGGCGTCGACCTGGGCTTCGCGGTACCCGCCGTGCTTCGGACGGAACACGATCGATCGGACCTCGGTCAGGCTCAGCGGCTTGCCGTCCTTGAAGTAGCCGTGCAGCCGGCGCGAGAACGCGTCGACGTCCTTCGGGTGGTAGCCGGTCGTCAGGACGCTCACGCGCTGGAACCGCTGCCCGTCGGGTCGGCCGAGTCGTGCGACCACGTCGGACGCCTTGCTCCGAGCCTCCGCGTACCAGGCCTTCTGGCCGACGTCGGCGATCTCCCGCTCACGCTCACGTGCGGCGAACGCGTCCTCGAGACGTTCCAGCGCGGCGTCGACGTGTTGCGTCGAGTAGCCGCCCTTCTTCATCGAGAAGGCGGTCGCGCGGATCTTCGCCGCCTCGATCCCGGGGGCGCTGTCGTTCGCGGTGTAGGCACGCCGAGCGTCCTCGAGGAAACGCTCGACCTCGTCGGCGTCGTAGCCGAGGACCGAGCGGGGGGCAGTCGGGAACGTCGAAGGCACGGCGCCATTGTGCCAGTCCTGTGTCGGAGCACTTCCTGGACGCGCGGGGACAGCGTGCGCGGAGCCCCGTCCGGGGTGTGGTCAGCGCACGATGACGAGGTACATCAGGTACGCGATGGCCGCCGACGGCAGGATGCTGTCGATCCGGTCGAGCAGCCCGCCGTGGCCCGGCAGGAACGAAGAGATGTCCTTGATCCCGAGGTCGCGCTTGATCATCGACTCGGTGAGGTCCCCGAGCGTGGCCGATCCGGAGATGAGCACCCCGAGGATGATCCCGGTCCACCAGGGCAGTCCGAGCATCAGCCACGTGACGAGGATGCCGACGAGGATGCTCGCCGCGACCGATCCCCCGAAGCCCTCCCACGTCTTCTTCGGGCTGATGCGCGGCGCCATCGGGTGCTTGCCGAGGTTGATGCCCGTCGCGTACGCCCCGGTGTCCACCGCGACGACCACGAGGATGAACGCGATCACCCAGCGTTCGCCGTGGTCCTGCGCGGACAGGAGCACCACGCAGGCACCGAGCAGCGTCACGTACGCCTGGACGAACAACCCGTTCGTGAGGTCGCGGACGACGTTCTGCGCCGACGGCTTCGTGCGGGCGAAGGCGACCTCCACGAGGCGCCACACCGAGATGACGACGACGCCGCCGAGCAGCGTCGACAGCGCCCAGTCCTGCCCGCCGAGGAAGGCGGCCGGGACGGTCGCGACCGCGACCGCGACGCTCGGGATCCTCGGGACGTCACGACCCGCGAACCGCATCGCGCTCGCGAGCTCGTAGACGCCGACGCCGAGCAGGAACGCGGCGACGAGCATGAACACCGGTTTGAAGACCAGGAGCGACGCGAGCATGACCACCGCGAACGCGAGTGCGATCGCGATCGCCGCCGGCAGGTTCCGCCCGGTGCGGGCGGTCAGTGCTTCGTTGCGCACACCGAATTCGGCACGACGTTGCCGGATCTGCGCCTCGAAGTCGCTCCGGGCCGCCCTCGCCCGCGCGTCGAAGTCCTGTCGGAACCCCGTCATGCGGCGGTCATCTGATGTGGGGCGGTCGTCGCCCTGGTCCGGACGGCGCATCAGACCTCGAGGAGTTCGGCTTCCTTCTTCTTCAGCGCCTCGTCGATCTGGTCGACGTGCTTCTTCGTCAGCGCGTCGAGCTCCTTGTCGCTGCGGGCGATGTCGTCGTCGGACACCTCGCCCTTCAGCGCGTCGAGGTCGTCCTTGGCCTTGCGGCGGATGTTGCGGAGGACGACCTTGTGGTCCTCGCCCTTCCCCTTGACGATCTTCACGAACTCCTTGCGGCGCTCGGCCGAGAGCTCGGGGATCGTCACGCGGACGATCTCGCCGTCGTTCGTCGGGCTGGCCCCGAGGTTCGGGAAGGTCGCGATCGCACGCTCGATCTCCTTGAGCGCCGACTTGTCGTACGGCGTCACGATGAGGGTGCGGGCCTCCGGCGTCTGGAGGGACGCGAGCTGCGCGAGCGGGGTCGGCGAACCGTAGTACTCGACCGGGATCTTCTGGAAGAGCGCGGCGTTGATGCGGCCGGTGCGGACGGTGGCGAAGTCGTCCCTCGCGACGTCGACGGCCTTCGCCATCTTCTCGGTCGCCTCGGTCATGACGTCACTGATCACGGTGGTTCTCCTTCGGTACGGGTCGAGTCTAGTCAGTCGGCGGTCGGGACCCGGTCAGTTGCTGACGACGGTCCCGATGCGCTCGCCCTGGATCGCGGCGCGGACGTTGCCCTCGCCCTCCATGCCGAACACGTGCATCGGCATGCCGTTGTCCATGCAGAGCGAGAACGCGGTGGCGTCGACGACCTTGAGCCCCTTGAGGAGTGCGTCCTGGTAGGTGACGTGGTGCAGCTTCTCGGCGGTCGGGTCCTTCTTCGGGTCGGCGGAGTACACGCCGTCGACGCCGTTCTTGGCGACGAGCACCTCGTCCGCACCGATCTCGAGCGCACGCTGCGCGGCGACGGTGTCGGTCGAGAAGTAGGGCAGGCCGGCGCCCGCACCGAAGATGACGACGCGGCCCTTCTCGAGGTGCCGCTCGGCGCGACGCGGGATGTACTGCTCGGCGACCTGGGTCATGCTGATCGCCGACTGCACACGGGTGGCGGCGCCGGCCTGCTCGAGGAAGTCCTGGAGGGCGAGGGCGTTCATGACGGTACCGAGCATGCCCATGTAGTCCGCGCGGCCCCGGTCCATGCCGCGCTGCGACAGCTCGGCACCGCGGAAGAAGTTCCCCCCACCGACGACCACGGCCACCTCGACCTCGCGAGCGGCGTTCGCGATCTCCTTCGCGATGGAGCTGATGACGTCGGGGTTCACGCCCAGGGAACCGGCGCCGAACGCCTCTCCCGAGAGCTTCAGCAGGACCCGTCGGCGTCCGGTCTTCTCGTCGGTCATGTGTCAAGCACCCTTCGTCGTGGTCTCGTGGAAATGTACTCGGTGCGCCGGGGCGCACGACAACGGGGCCAGGAACCGGTTGGTTCCTGGCCCCGTCATGGGTTCGTTACGCGCCGACCTTGACGCGGGCGAAGCCCTGGATCGTGATGCCGGCGTTCTCGGCGGCCTTCGCGACGGAGATCTTGTTGTCCTTCGCGTAGTCCTGGTCGAGGAGCGAGATGCCCTTGATGAAGGCGTTGACGCGACCCTCGACGATCTTCGGGAGGGCGGCCTCGGGCTTGCCCTCCTCGCGCGTGATCGCCTCGACGGTGGCGCGCTCCTTCTCGATCGCGTCGGCCGGGACCTCGTCGCGCGTGAGGTACGACGGGTTCGCGAACGCGACGTGCTGCGCGATGGAACGGGCCTCGGCGGCGTTGTCACCCTCGTAGGCGACGACGACGGCGATCTGCGGCGGCAGGTCCTGGCTCGTCTTGTGCAGGTAGATCTCGAAGGCCGAGCCCTCGACACGGCGGACCGTGCGGACCTCGAGCTTCTCGCCGAGCGCCGCTGCGCTCTCGTTGACGACCTCGAGGACGGTCTTGCCGTCGAGCGGGGCCGCGTTCGCCGAGGCGACGTCGGTGGCACCGGCAGCGGCGACCGCACCGAGCACCTTGTCGGCGAGGGTCGTGAACTTCTCGTTCTTCGCGACGAAGTCGGTCTCGCTGGCGAGCTCGACGACGGTGGCGGCACCGTTGTCGGCCGATGCGACGACGACGCCTTCCGAGGTCGCACGGTCGTCGCGCTTGGCGACGGCCTTCGCGCCCTTGATGCGGAGCAGTTCGACGGCCTTGTCGTAGTCGCCGTCAGCCTCGACGAGGGCGTTCTTGGCGTCCATCATGCCGGCGCCGAGGTCCTCGCGGAGCTTCTTCACGTCAGCAGCGGTGAAGTTTGCCATTGCCTGGAGTCCTTTCTGGACTGTGCGTGTGTGGAGAGTGGGGAGCGGAGCAGGGGCGCCGGACCGGTGACGGTCCGGCGCCCCGGGTGCTCACTCGGCGGGGGTGGTCTCCGCAGCGGCGGCGGCCTCGGCCGTCGGCTCGGCGTTCTTGTCGGCGTCGGCGATCGGCTCGCCGATCTCCTTCGCGGCGACCTGAGCGTCAGCGTCGTTCTCGGCGACGGTCGCACCCTCGGGGGCGGCGTCGGCGGCCGGCGTCGCGCTGTCGCCACCGAGGAGCTCCTGCTCCCACTCGGCGAGCGGCTCGGCGGCCGCGTCGTCGTCGCCACCGTTGTGGCGGGTCTTCAGACCCTCGGCCGCGGCGTCGGCGACGATGCGGGTGAGGAGGCCGACGGAGCGGATCGCGTCGTCGTTGCCCGGGATCGGGTAGGTGATCTCGTCCGGGTCGCAGTTGGTGTCGAGGATGCCGATGATCGGGATCCCGAGCTTCTGCGCCTCGTCGACGGCGAGGTGCTCCTTCTTGGTGTCGACGATCCAGAGCGCGCTCGGGGTCCGCGTGAGGTTGCGGATACCACCGAGGGTCTTGTGGAGCTTGTCCAGCTCGCGCTTCTTGATGAGGAGCTCCTTCTTGGTGAAGCCCTTCGTCGTGTCGTCGAAGTCGATCTCCTCGAGCTCCTTCATGCGCGCGAGGCGCTTGGAGACCGTCTGGAAGTTCGTGAGCAGACCGCCGAGCCAACGCTGGTTGACGTACGGCTGGCCGACGCGGGTCGCCTGCTCGGCGATGGAGCCCTGCGCCTGCTTCTTGGTGCCCACGAAGAGGATCGTGCCACCGTGCGCGACCGTCTCCTTGACGAAGTCGTACGCACGGTCGATGAAGGCCAGCGACTGCTGCAGGTCGATGATGTGGATGCCCGAGCGCTCGGCGAGGATGAAGCGCTTCACCTTCGGGTTCCACCGACGGGTCTGGTGTCCGAAGTGGACGCCGCTGTCGAGCAGCTGGCGGATGGTGACGACGGCCATGCCGTCCCTCCTTGTTCTCGGCGCACGGGACGGAGCCCGTGCACACGGTTGCGGTTGTGTCGGTCACGACCGGTGGTCGTGGCCCCTGGTGCCCAGCCCCGTGACCGCCCGCTCGTGAGAGCAGGACCGATGGCCGCGGGACGTGCCGGAGGCCGGCACTGGTGGACACGCGAAGTCAGCGCGACCAGCGCGCTGCTGGATAGATGCTAACAGAGGAAGGAGGCCCGGATCACGCGACCGGCAGGGTCACGCGATCCGGGCCTCCCGGCTGGGTGGGCGGCAGCGTCAGGCCTTGGCGCTGACCGTGTCGCCCTCGGCCGAGATGCCCATCTCCTCGAGGGAGCGGCCCTTGGTCTCGGGGATCTTCGCGATGACGAAGAACAGCGACAGCAGCGCGAAGAGCGCGTAGATGCCGTAGGTGACCGTCAGGTTGAAGCCGGACAGCACCGGGAACGAGATCGTGACGATGAAGTTCGCGATCCAGTTCGCCGCCGAGCCGATGCCGAGCGCGGTGGCGCGGATGCGGTTCGGGAACATCTCGCCGAGCAGCACCCACATGAGCGGGCCCCAGGTCGCACCGAAGGAGACGACGAACAGGTTGGCGAAGACGAGGGCGATGACGCCCCAGGCGCCGGGCAGCGAGGGCTCACCGTCGACGATGCGGGCCTGCGAGAACGCGATGGCGACCATCGTCAGCGAGACGAACATGCCCGCGGAACCGGCGACGAGCAGCGGCTTCCGGCCGACCTTGTCTACGAGGAAGATCGCGATGAACGTGACCAGGACGTTCACGACCGAAGTGATGGTCGAGATGAGGAACGAGTCGCTCTCCTTGAAGCCGACGGCCTGCCACAGCGTTGTCGAGTAGTAGAAGATCACGTTGATGCCGACGAACTGCTGCAGGACGGCGAGGATGATGCCGACCCAGACGATGGGCTGCAGGCCGAAGCGGTTGCCGCGGATGGAACCCTTCTTCTCGTTCGCTTCCTTCTGGATGCCGTCCTGGATCTCCTCCAGGCTCGTGTTCACGGTGTCACGGGCCACGATCTTGCCCATGACCTCACGCGCGTCGTCCTCGCGGCCCTTGGTGAGCAGGTACCGGGGCGACTCCGGCAGCGTGATCGCGAGGATGCCGTAGACGATCGACGGGACGACGCCGACCAGGAACATCCAGCGCCAAGCCGGCAGGCCGAAGACGTCCGCCGACGCGCTGCCCGCCGTGACCGCGAAGAACTGGTCGGAGAGCAGGGCGGCGAAGATGCCGAGCGTGATCGCGAGCTGCTGGAAGGACGCGAGGCGCCCACGGATCGCCTTCGGGGAGACCTCGGAGATGTACGCAGGTGCGATGACCGATGCGGTGCCGATGCCGAGTCCGCCGACGAGGCGCCAGATGACGAAGTCCCACGTGGCGAAGGCGAACCCCGACCCGATCGAGGACACGAAGAACAGCACCGCGGCCCAGAACATGATCCGGGTACGACCGAACCGGTCCGCGAGGCGTCCCGCGAAGTACGCGCCGAACGCACACCCGATGAGCGCGGAGGCGACCGCGAACCCGCTGGCGCCGTCGGAGAGGTCGAACTCCCCCTTGATCGCGTCGACCGCCCCGTTGATGACGGACGAGTCGAAGCCGAAGAGGAAGCCACCGACCGCCGCCGCGACGGCGAACAGCGTGACCTTCCCCTTGAACGCACGGTCCTCGCCGTGCTCGGTGGTCCTGGTCGACACGATGCTCCTGGGTTCCCGCCGCCGTGCCGGGTGGTGCACGGTGCCCCGGCGGTCGGCTGGATCGCCGTCCGAGCGGCGTTGCGGTGTCCGGAGCGGCCCCGACAGTACCCCTTCGCGGGTTGTTGAGCACATCGGGCGCCGTGCGGCGGCCGCTCCTCCACCGGCCGGGAGGCCCGGGGCTCCGTCCACAGGAGGGCTCCGGTCCGCCTCGGGGCCGGGTCGGGACGGCGAGCCTGGGTGGCATGACGAGCGCGACGAGGAGCGGACGGGGAAGCGTGGTGCCGGGCGTGGCGGGGCGGCGTGCCGAGCGGGGGCCGGCACCGGGTCGGTGGCGGGGTCCGTGGCGGGGTGCGCGGTGTCCGTGGCGGGCTGAGTGGCGGGCTGGGTTGCCACGGGTCCCGGCGTCCGCGGCGACTGCGACCGCGATGAGGACTCGGAGGGCGCTGCCGGGCGTCCTGCGGGTGGGGCTGGCTGCATCCGTGGCCGTGGCCGTGGTCGGCCTGGTCGGACCGGTGGGTCGGGTCGGTGTGGCCGACCTCGCCGCCCCGGGTCGTGCCGCCGGGATGGTCGACGGGCCCGGGGAGCGGGGGTGGGCGGCGGCATTCCACGGCGTCGGCGCGGGCGGCCAGATCGGCGCGGGTGGCGCGGGTGGCGCGGGTGGCGCGGTCGGCGCGGGCGGCCAGATCGACGCGGGAGGCGCGGGTGGCGCGGTCGGCACGGGTGGCGCGGGTGGCGCGGGTGGCGCGGTCGGCCAGATGGGCCAGACCGGTCTCGTCGAGCGAGCACCTGCGCCCGCCCCGTCCGGCGCTCACCGGCCCACGGTAGGACGAGCCCGGTGGTCCTGGCCGACGGCACGTCACGTCGTCCAGCGGCCGTGGAAACCCCCGGCGACCGAGTACGGGCCCGGGCACCGTGGTCTGGACGTCGCCGCGGCCCCGGGCACGACCGTGTCGGCCCCCGACGCGGGGACCGTCACGTTCGCCGGCCCGGTCGGAGGTCGACCGGTCGTGACCATCGACCACGGAGACGGGCTCGTGAGCACCCTCGACCCCGTGCGACCGGTCGTCCGGACGGGCGACCGTGTCGACCGTGGGGCGCCGGTCGGGGTCGTCGCGTCGGGGCACTGTCCTGCCGTGACGCCGTGCCTGCACCTCGGCGCTCGGGTCGACGGCAGCTACGTCGATCCGCTCCCGTTGCTGCCGGCACCGGCCTGGCCGGTCCTGCTGCCGGAGGACGCGCTGACCGCCGGCGTCGGAGCGGGCACGGGTCAGGCGCGGGGGTGCGCCGTCCGGTACACCTCGCGCAACCGAGCGGACGAGACGTGCGTGTAGATCTGCGTCGTGCCGAGGCTGGCGTGCCCGAGCATCTCCTGCACGGCACGGAGGTCCGCTCCCCCGTCCAACAGGTGCGTCGCCGCCGTGTGCCGGAAGGTGTGCGGGCCGCTCGGCCCGTCCCCCGGCAGCGCTTCGAGCAGTCTCGCCACGATCCGGTAGGCGCTCCTGGTGCCGAGTCGCGCTCCGCGGTCGCCGAGGAACAGGGCGGTGTCCGCAGCGGACGTCCGAGCGGGCGGTGCGCCGGTCGACGGAGCACCGGCGGCGGCGAGCGCCGGTCGGCCGCGCTCCAGCCAGTCCTCGAGCGCGTCCCGCGCCGGCACCCCGAACGGCACGACGCGTTCCTTCCCGCCCTTGCCGAGCACCCGGACCGTCAGGCGCTCCCGGTCGAGGTCCGTCAGGTCCAGTCCGACGAGTTCGCTCACCCGGATGCCGGCGGCGTAGAGCAGCTCGACCACGGCGAGGTCGCGCAGGGCGGCGGGGTCGTCACCGACCGCGCGGGCGCTCAATCCGTCGAGCATCTCCCGCACCTGGTCCTGTGCGACCACGCGCGGCAGGTGCGCGGCACCCTTCGGCGCGCGCAGCCGCACGCCGGGGTCGACCGGCAGCACGCCGGACTCGCTCGCCCACCGGGTGAAGGCGCGCACCGACGCGCTCCGACGGGCGATCGTCGAGCGAGCGAGACCGCGCTCGTTCGCCGTCCACAACCAGTCGCGCAGGAGCTCGAGCGTGATGCCGTCGGTCCGGTCGATCCCCCGCCCGGACGCGAACGCCGTGAGGTCGTCGAGGTCCGCGCGGTACGCCCGCACGGTCTGCTCACTGAGGCCGCGCCCGTGTCGGCCGTGCTCGAGGAACGCCGACACGGCCCGGTCGAGCCGGTCACTCCCGCGGTGGTGTCCCTCGTCGTCGTGCACCTCGTCAGGGTACGGCCGGCATCGAGCACGCTCCCGTCACCCCGCCGGGTGCGCGGCCCGTCCCCCACCCGCGACCTGCGCAGGACGACGGCGGTCCCGGTCCCGCTCCGGACGTCGCGCTGGTCGTCCTCCTGCTCCGCCGCCGGCTCCCCCCGTCGTCTGGTGTCATGCGGCCGTCCACCCGCCCGGTCCCCGCGTCACCAGCCCTTGCAGCTCGGCGAGCGCGAGGGCGTCCGTCGCGTCCGCTGGCGACAGCCCGGACCGGACGGCGACCTCGTCGAGCGAGATCGCTCTCCGGCGGCTCAGGGCATCGACGGCACGGAGCACCTCGGGGTCGACCCGTGCGGCGGCGATCGGCACCGCAGGGTCCGTCGTCGGGTCCCCGGACCGGGTGCGGAGGGCCGCGTCGACGGGTTCCGCCGGGTGCACGACGATCTCGGCACGGCGATCGGCGATCAGCCGGTGGCAGCCGGCCGACGCCGAGGACGAGTACGGCCCCGGCACGGCGAACACCGGTCGCCCGAGCTGCCCGGCATGGTGGGCCGTGTTGAGTGCGCCCGACCGCGCACCCGCCTCCACGATGACCGACACCGACCCCAGGGCAGCGATGAGCCGGTTGCGGGCGAGGAACCGCCACCGGGACGGTCTGGTGCCGGGCGGGCACTCCGCGAGCAGGGCTCCGTGGTCGGCGACGCTCCGGAGCATGGTGCTGTTCCCCGCCGGGTAGAGCTGGTCGACACCGCCGGCGAGCACCGCGACCGTGGGTGTACCTGCTGCGAGGGCCACCCGGTGCGCGACCGCGTCGATGCCGTACGCGCCCCCGGAGACGACGAGGCATCCGGCGTCCGCCGCGGCCGAGGTGATCTCCGCCGCGGCCTCCGCTCCGAGGACCGTGTTCGCCCGGGCCCCCACGACCGAGATGCCCGGGAGGCCACCGACCGGACGCGTTCCTCGACGCCACAGCACGAGGGGAGCATGGACACCGAGGTCGTCGATCCCGGCCGGCCAGTCCTCGTCACCCGGGACGAGGAGCGTGCACCCCACGGCGGAGGCTGCCCCCAGGACGGCGTCGACGTCGAGGCGGAGCAGCCGTGGGCGCCACCGTTCGAGTGCCGGCACGAGCGCATCCGAGGCCGCCCGGGCGAGCTCGTCGCGCACGTCGTCCTCCGCCGAGTCGCGTCCGGCCTCGACGAGCATCTCCCCGAGTGCCACCGGCCCGTCGTCGAGCGCCTGCAGGACGGCACGGATCGAGCGGCCCGCGCCCAGCCGTCCCACCAGCTCACCGGCCGTGCCGTCCCCCGGCTCGACGACCGTCGACCAGGCGACCCGGGCGAGGAGTTCGTCGGTGCCCAGCTCGCCGGGTCGTACGACGGCGGCACGGAGTCGTGACAGCGCGGCGGCACGGTCGACGCTCCTGCGCCGGGCAGTCCTGCCCCCGGTGCTCACAGCGCCGTCCGCAGCGCGAGCGCGCGCTCGACGTGTCGTCGGTCGGGTCGGTCGTCGCCGTCGAGGTCCGCGATCGTCCACGCCAGTCGCATCACCCGGTCCCAGCCGCGCATCGTCAGGGTGCCGAGGTCGAGTGCTCGGTCGAGGACGTCGGAGGCACCCGGTGCGGCGCGGCCGTCACCGCGCAGCCACGTCCCGGTGACGTCGGCGTTCGTGGTCCATCCGGTCCCCCGGAGCCGAGTCCGCATGCGCTCCCGGGCTTGGCCGATCATCCGCCTCGCCGCATCGGTGGTCGGGGCCGTCCCGTCACTCGCGCGGAGCGTCCCGGTCGTCACCCGGGCGACCGCGACCCGGATGTCGATGCGGTCGAGCAGCGGCCCGGACAGGCGACCGAGGTACCGCCGGACCGCGCTCGGCGGACACGTGCAGGCCGGGCCACCGACACCCCCGGCGTTCCCGCACGGACAGGGGTTGGCGGCGAGCACGAGCTGACACCGGGCGGGGAACTCGGCTGATCCCCCGGCGCGGTGCACCGTGATGCGCCCTGCTTCGAGGGGTTGCCGGAGCGCGTCCAGGACCGCTCGGGGGAACTCGGTGGCTTCGTCGAGGAACAGCACACCGCGTGTCGCCCGTGACACCGCTCCCGGCCGGAGCTGCCCCGTCCCGCCGCCGATCAGGGCGGCCGCCGACGCCGAGTGGTGCGGCGCTTCCCACGGCGGTCGCCGTGTCCAGGAGCGCACGCCGTGCCCTGCGACCGACCGGACCGCGGCGACCTCGAGTGCCGCGTCGCCATCGAGGTCCGGCAGCAGCGCGGGCAGGCGTTCGGCGAGCATGGTCTTGCCCGAACCCGGCGGCCCGAGCAGGAGGACGTGGTGGCCGCCCGCGGCGGCGGTGACGACCGCGCGGACACCGATGGCGTTGCCGACCACGTCGGCGAGCTCGAGCGGCGGTGGTGTGTCGTCGACCGGCACCGGGAGGAGCACCGGGTCGACGAACCCGGCCGGGAGATCGGCACCGGCGTCGATCGCGGCGGACCGGAGCGAGTCCACCCCGGTGAGCGTCACCCCGGGGACGGCCTGCGCCTCTGCGAGGTTGCCGATCGGCAGGACGACGCGGTCCATCCCGGCCTCGCGGGCCGCCAGCACGACCGGGATGATGCCCAACACGGGGCGGACGCGTCCGTCGAGACCGAGCTCTCCGACGTAGACGATCCGTCGGTCGGCTCCGGGAGCCGTCCCCGCGGCGGCGAGGACCGCCATCGCGATGGCCAGGTCGAACCCGGAGCCGCGCTTGGGGACGCTGGCCGGTGTGAGGTTGACCGTGATGCGACGTGACGGCAGCGGGCAGTCGGCGACGGTCGCTGCCGAGCGGACGCGTTCCCGGGCTTCCCCGAGCGACGTGTCCGGCAACCCGATGATGCTGAAGGTCGGCAGCTGACTGGTGAGGTGCGCTTCGACCTCGACGAGGGTCCCCCGCACCCCCACTAGCGCCACGGCCGACGTCCGTCCGATGTCACTCATCCGATCGCCTCGACGTGCTCGATCGCCACGTGGTCCGCCACGATCGTGACGGCGATGCAGTCGAGCCGGATCGCGCGCGCCGTCTCCTCGCGGTTCGCGTGGAACCAGGCCGGGACGAGTCGACGCATGCGGGCGAGCTTCTGCGGCGTCACGGCTTCGAGCGGATGACCGGCGGCCTGGCCGGTCCGGGTCTTCACCTCGACGAAGACGATGGTCTCGCCGGTCCGCGCGACGATGTCGATCTCGCCGCGTGCGCATCGCCAGTTCCGGTCGATGATCCGGAACCCGTGCCGCTCGAGCCATTCCACGGCGTGGCGTTCTCCGGTCATCCCCGTTGCTCTCCGCGAGTCGGTCGGAACTCGTGGCGCTGCTCGATTCGTCATGGAGTCAGGATGATGAACGCCGGGACCGAATGGAGAAGGCTCGTGGTGTCCTGTGGATGGACGCGCGGAAAGACCGTCCTGTGAAGGAACGGTTGGCCCGATGTCCCGCACAACGACAAAGGCCGGACTATTCCTCACGGAATGTCCGGCCCTTGCTGTGATCGGCGACGGACGCCGATCGGGATGATCAGTGTGCGGCTGCGTACGCTTCCTGCACCTGCGTCGAGATACGACCACGAGAAGAGACCTCGTAGCCGTTCTCCTTCGCCCATTCGCGGATCTTGCCGAGTTCCTCGGAGTTGCCGCGCTTCGGCGCCGACGAGGGCTTGCCCGTCGACCCGGTGCGACGACCGGCGGTCTTGCGCGCTGCTGCGATGTAGTCCGAGATCGCATCCCGGAACTTGTCGACGTTGTCGTTGGACAGGTCGATCTCGTAGGACGAACCGTCGAACGCGAACTCGACCGTGCGGCCATCGCCAGCGGCGATCGGCGAATCGTCGAGATCGTCGACGAGCTGGACAGTGACCTTCTGCGCCATTTCTCACTCCTTCAGGATCGTGAATACGACCCAGCGTATCGCAGGAGTTTCCGGAATGACCGAATGCGTCGGCGATCCCCTACTCGTCGAGAGCGAGTTCCTTGGGGAGTTCGAGTTCCCGCGCGGTGAGTTCTTCGACGTTCACGTCCTTGAACGTGAGAACACGAACGGACTTCACGAATCGGTCGGACCGGTAGACGTCCCAGACCCACACGTCGTTCATCGTCAATTCGAAGTAGAAGTCGTGCTCGGTGTCCCGACGGACCAGCTCGACCTCGTTCGCCAGGTAGAAGCGGCGCTCGGTCTCGACCACGTACCGGAACTGCCCGACGACGTCGCGGTACTCGCGGTACAGGGCAAGTTCGACCTCGCGGTCGTAGTCGTCGAATTCTTCGTCATCCATCGCGCGCTCAGTCTACGGCGACGCGGTCGAGTTCCTCGAACCCGTCGAGCGCGACCGCGGAGGCGGCGTGCAACCAGGTCTTCCGGTGCAGCGCATGCGGCCCGACCGCTCGGATGGCGTCGTAGTGCGCGGTCGAGCCGTACCCCTTGTTGGACGCCCACGCGTAGTGCGGCGCATCGTCGTGCGCAGCGATCATCAGCTCGTCACGAGCGACCTTGGCGACGACGGACGCCGCGGCGACGGAGGCGCAGTCACGGTCCGCCTTCACCCGCACCTGGACGTCGAGTGGCCGGTGCTCGGAAGGCAGGGCCCGCGAGAGCCAGTCGAACGACCCGTCGAGCACCACCACCGCACCCTCGAGCGAGACCCCGTCGTCGACGAGGGTCGTGATCGCCCGCGCCCCGGCCAGCCCCAGTGCGGCGACGATGCCCTGCTCGTCGACGATCTCGGCGGACGCCATCCCGACGGCGGTGCGCGCCCACCGGGTGACCGTCGGCACGAGCTCGGTCCGCCGCGCCTGGGACAGGAGCTTCGAGTCGGCCAGCCCCTGCGGCACGCGACGGACGTCGACCGTCACCGCCGCGACACCGACGCCGACCGGCCCGGCGATGGCACCACGGCCGACCTCGTCGACACCGATCACGGTGACCCGGCCGGCGGCGAAGAGCGACTTCTCCAGCCGCAGGGACGGACGGACCGGGGTCACTCGTCCCGCTCCTCCACGCCGGCGAAGACCTCGGGGTGGTCGTCGAGCCAGGTCCACCGGCTCATCGGCCAGGAGATGACGAACGCCCGGCCCGTGACGTCGGAGAGGGGGACGAACCCCTTCGACGGGGTGTCCCCGTTGTACCGGGAGTCCTTCGAGTCGTTCCGGTTGTCGCCCATCACCCAGATGGTGCCCTTCGGCACGGTGACGGAGAAGTCGGTCGACGAGGCACGGGTGTCGCCGGCCGGGAGCTTGAGGTACGGCTCCGTGATCGGGACGCCGTTGACCGTCATCTGACCGAGGTCGTTGCAGCACGCCACGGTGTCGCCCGGCAGCCCGATGACCCGCTTGATGAGGTGGTCGTCGCTGTCCCCGGTCCCGAGCCCGACCTGCGTGAGCAGCCAGTCGGCCGCCTGACCGACGGGCGACGTCGGGGTCACGTTCGGCAGCTGCTCGCCGTCGAGCCACCCGCCCGGGTCCTTGAAGACGACGACGTCCCCGCGCTTGAGGGCGACGGTGTCCGGCACGAGTTCGTTGACGATCACGCGGTCGTTGATCTGCAGGGTGTTCTGCATCGAGGCCGAGGGGATGTAGAAGGAGCGGATCAGGAAGGTCTTCACCAGGAAGGACACCAGGAGTGCCGCGATGAAGATGATGACGAGGTCCCGCAGGAAGGTCAGCACCCCGTTCCGCGGCTTCTTCGTGTTCCGCGGCCGACGGGCCTCGCCCTCAGTCGTGTCCGTCATTTCCACTCTCGTCGACCTGTTCCCCGGGGGCCCGGGACGCATGCCCCCGGAGCGCGAGCGGCTCCGGGAACGGGCGAGCCCCCCGCCGGTGCACAACCGTACATGGACGAGGGGCTCGCAGCGGGCCCGGCGTTCCGGGCGTCGCTGTGAAGGCGATCAGTTGTCGCGCTTCTCCTTGATCTTGCGGCGGGCCGCCTTGCCGCGGAGTTCGCGGAGGTAGTAGAGCTTCGCGCGACGGACGTCACCGCGGGTGACGATCTCGACGTGGTCGATGATCGGGGAGTGCACCGGGAACATGCGCTCGACGCCGACCTGGAAGCTCACCTTGCGGACCGTGAAGGTCTCGCCGATGCCGTGGCCCTGGCGGCCGATGACGACGCCCTGGAAGACCTGGATACGCGAACGCGTGCCTTCGACGATGTTGACGTGGACCTTGACGGTGTCGCCGGGGCGGAAGTCCGGGTGGTCGGTGCGCAGGGCACCGGCGGTCACGTGGTCGAGCAGCTGCATGATGGTGTCACTTCCTGCGGACGCACACGGGTCGCCGCGGATCGAATTCGGAAAGTACGAGATGCGTGCCCGGTGTCGGCGACTCCCCCGTGGCAGAGTCCAGCCAGGGCACGATCGATCATCATGCCACAACAACCCCACCGCAGCCAACCGGCAGGATGGTCCCATGATCGAACTCCGCACCCCCGCCGAACTCGACGGACTGCGTGTCGCCGGCCGCTTCGTCGCCGACGTCCTCGACACCCTGCTGGAGACGGTCGACGTCGGGGTGAACCTGCTCGACCTCGACCGCGTGGCCGCGCGGATGATCGCGGACCGTGGCGCCGAGAGCTGCTACGTGGACTACCACCCGTCCTTCGGGAAGTCGCCGTTCGGCAAGAACCTCTGCACGTCGGTGAACGACGCGGCCCTGCACGGGCTGCCGTACGACCGTGTGCTGCAGGACGGCGACCTGGTCAGTCTCGACTTCGCCGCGAGCGTCGGCGGGTGGGTCGCGGACTCCGCCGTCACCGTGCAGGTGGGCACGCCCCGGGACGAGGACCAGCGTCTCATCACCACGGTCGAACGGTGCCTCGCCGCCGGCATCGCGCAGGCGACCCCGGGCAACAAGCTCGGCGACGTCTCCGCCGCGATCGGCTCGGTCGCCAGGGGCGCCGGGTACGACGTGAACCTGCAGTTCGGCGGGCACGGCGTCGGCCGCACCATGCACGGCGACCCGCACGTCCCGAACGACGGCCGCCCGGGACGCGGACTGAAGCTGCGACCGGGCCTCGTCGTCGCGATCGAGCCCTGGCTCATGCAGGGCACGGACGAGCTCGTCCAGGACGAGGACGGCTGGACGCTCCGCAGTGTCGACGGGTCACGGGCCGCGCACGTCGAGCACACGGTCGCCGTCACGGAACAGGGCCCGGAGGTCCTCACCCTCCGGCGCGCGCAGCGCGGCGCCTGAGGCGGCAGCACAGACGAGCGGACGGGAGGCCCGACACCAGCTGGTGTCGGGCCTCCCGTCCGTCGAGGGGTCGCGTCGACCCGCTCAGTCCGGCAGCAGGTCCGGACGGACGCGCCGCGTCCGCTCCACCTGCTGCTCGTGGCGCCAGGAGGCGACGCGCGCGTGGTGCCCGCTGAGCAGCACGTCCGGCACGTCGAGGCCGCGCCACGACGCCGGCTTCGTGTAGGAGGGGTACTCGAGCAGGCCGTCCTCGTGGGACTCCTCGACGAGTGACTCGGGGTTGCCGACGACACCCGGGACCAGCCGTCCGACGGCCTCGATCACGGCCATCGCCGCGACCTCGCCGCCGTTCAACACGTAGTCACCGAGGGAGAGCTCGACGACCGTGCTGCGCGCCGCGGCCCACTCGAACACGCGGGCGTCGATCCCCTCGTACCGACCGCAGGCGAACACGAGGTGCTCGTGCTCGGCGAGGGACCGGGCGATGGTCTGCCGGAAGGGCGTCCCCGCGGGCGTCGGCACGACGAGCGTCGACGAGCCGTCAGGGCGGAGCAGGGCGTCGAGGGCCTGGGCCCACGGTTCCGGCTTCATCACCATGCCGGCGCCGCCGCCGTACGGGGTGTCGTCGACCGTGCGGTGCCGGTCGGTCGTCCACGAGCGGAGGTCGTGCACGTGCAGGTCGAGCAGGCCGCCCTGCCGGGCCTTGCCGAGCAGGGAGACGTCGAGCACCCCGAAGAACTCCGGGAAGATCGTGACGATGTCGATCCGCACGGTCAGTCCTCGGTGTCGGCGGCCCGGGAGGTCGCCGGTGGGGTCACCGTCTCGGGACGGCTGGTGTCCTCCGGGTCCTCGAACAGACCGGTCGGCGGGGTGACCGTGACGGTGCCGGCGTCGAGGTCGACCGCGGGCACGATGGCGGCGACGAACGGCACGAGGACCTCGCCGCGATCGGGCGTGTCGACCGCGAGCAGGTCCTGTGCCGGCAGGTGGTCGACCCGTGCGACGGTGCCGACCTCGACGCCGTCGCGGAGGACCTTCAGGCCGACCAGCTGGTGGTCGTACCAGGCGTCGTCCTCACCGGTGTCCTCGTCGGTGTCCTGCTCGACCCAGAGGATCGCCCGCGCGAGGGTCTCGGCGGCGCTCCGGTCGGCGACGCCCGCGAAGAACGCGACGGGGTGGCCGTTGTACCAGCGGAGTTCGTCGAGCGCGATGGTCTTGCCCGACCACGGGGAGTCGTCGGGGACCTGGAGCGTGAAGACCGCTCCCGGCGTGAACCGACGATCCGGGTCGTCGGTGTAGAGCTCGAGCTTGATGCCGCCCTTGAGCCCGTGCGCCTTCGTGATGCGACCCACCCGGAGCTGGGTCGTCTCCCTAGGAATCGCTGTCCACCACGTCGACCCGCACGCGCTTGCCGTCGGCCAGGGCCGTGACGAGCGTGCGGAGCGCCTTCGCGGTGCGTCCGGCGCGACCGATCACGCGGCCGAGGTCCTCGGGGTGCACACGCACCTCGAGGACCTCGCCCCGCGCGGAGGTGGAGCTGGCGACGCGCACGTCGTCAGGGTGATCGACGATCCCCTTGATGAGGTGCGTCAGCGCGGATTCGAGCAAGGACTACGCCTCGGTCGTCTCGTCGGAGGACTCGTCCGCTGCCGGAGCGGCCGGAGCCGTCTTCTCCGACTTGGGCTTGAGGACGGCCTTCTTCGAGCTGTCGACCGTGAAGGCCGGCTTCGGCTCGCGGACCTTGACCTTGGACTCGGTGTCCTTCTCGCCCTTGAACTTGGCCCAGTCACCGGTCAGCTTGAGGAGCGCGGCGACCTGCTCGGTCGGCTGCGCGCCGACGCCGAGCCAGTACTGCGCACGCTCGGACTGGACCTCGATGAACGAGGGCTCCTCGGTGGGGTGGTACTTGCCGATCTCCTCGATCACACGACCGTCGCGCTTGGTGCGCGAGTCGGCGACGACGATGCGGTAGTACGGCGCTCGGATCTTGCCGAGGCGCTTGAGACGGATCTTGACAGCCACAATGACTCCTGTTGCGTACGTGTTGTGGTTGAACCGGAACCGCGGGCGTGGGGGCACACACGGTGGAAGCTCTGAGAGACTCGCGATCCGCTGGATAGAGGGTCGAGCGGACACGATTCGACCGTTCATTCTTACAGATTCCCGAGCGGGAAGCGAGCCACGACGCGCGGCGCGCCCCGGGCACCCGATCCGGGCGATCACGGCGCCAACGCGCGGACCGCCTCCAGGGCCTCACTCGTGGCGCGCACGGCGTCGACCGCGCGGGCGTCCCGGGCGCCGCCCACCACCGCGAACGGCACGTCGGCGGACCGGAGGCCCGCGACCAGGTCGTCCCGCGCCTCCTGGCCGGCACAGAGCACGACGACGTCCGCCGGGACGGCGACCTCCGTGCCGGACCCGTCGCGGATCCAGAGCGCGCCCGGTTCGATGCGGAGGTACTCCTGCACGTCACCGACCATCCGGACGCCGGCGTCGCGGAGCCGACCGAGCGCCACCCACCGCGAGGTGAGCCCCACGCCCTGGCCGAACTTCCCGTTCCGCCGGAGCACCGTGACCATGTGGCCCGGGCGGACCGTCCGGTGCACGGTCGGCTGGCGCTGTGGCAGGTCACCGACCAGTTCCGTCGAGACCGGGACGTCCCAGCGGGCGGCGAACTCGACGGCGCGGACCGCCTCGTCGGATGACTCGGTGAGGAAGGCGGCGGTGTCGACGCCGATCCCGCCGCCGCCGATGACCGCGACGCTGCCCTCGGGCACGCCCTCGCGGAGCGCCTGCTCGTAGGTGAGCACGTGCGGCAGGTCGGCGCCGGGCAGGGCAACCTCCCGGGGCACGACACCGGAGGCGAGCACCACCGCGTCGCTGCCCGTCAGGTCGTCGACGGTCGCTGCCCGCCCGAGGTGCACGGTGGCGCCGCGCTCCGCGAGTTCCGCGCGTGCGGCCTGCACCGGCCCGGCGTAGTCCTCCTTGCCGGGGATCACCGCGGCGAGTCCGAACTGTCCGCCCAGGACGTCCGACGCCTCCCACAGCCGGACGTCGTGACCACGGCGGGCGGCGTCGACCGCTGCGGCGAGTCCCGCCGGTCCCCCGCCCACGACGTCCACGCGCTTCGGCTCCGAGCTGGGTCGGAGGGGGAACTGCAGCTCCCGGGCTGCGCGTGGGTTGACGAGGCACGACACCGGTGCGCCGACCACGGACCGGTCGAGGCACGCCTGGTTGCAGCCGATGCAGGTGTTCACGAGGTCGGGGCGGCCGGCCAGGGACCGTTCCACGAGCTGCGCATCGGCCAGGAACGGCCGGGCGAGCGCCACTGCGTCGATCCGTCGGTCGGCCAGCACGGCCTCGGCGTCACGCAGGTCCGTCATCCGGTTCGAGGCGATGACCCGGACGTGCGGGTGGTCGGAGGCGCGGACGACGTCGGCGATCCGGGCGGCCTGCTCGATCCACGCGCCGTGCGGCACCGCGGCCTGGATCGTCGGCGTCCGGGACTCGTGCCACCCGATGCCGACCGAGATCGCGTCGAGCCCGAGCGGCAGCAGTTCGAGCACGAGCGCGTCGACGTCGGCATCGGACGACGAGCCGGGCATGAGGTCTGCTCCGGACAGGCGGATCGTGACGGCCAGGTCCGGGACCGCGGTGCGGACCGCACGCACGACCTCCACCGCGAACCGACGGCGCTTCTCGGGGGTCCCACCCCACTCGTCGTCGCGCAGGTTCGTCAGCGGCGACTGGAACTGGTTGACCAGGTACCCCTCGGACGCCATGATCTCGACGCCGTCGAAGCCGATCGCAGCGGCGGTCCGCGCCGCGGCGGCGAAGTCCTCGACCGTGCGCCGGACCTCGTCCGCGGTCAGTTCCTCAGGCACCACCCCGCGCGCGGCAGCCCACGGCAGTGCGGACGGAGCGACCGCGCGCTGGGGTCGGCCGTGTCGGTCCTGCAGCCCGCCGACCAGGGCGTACCGACCGGCGTGGAAGAGCTGCGCGAGGACCGTCCCGCCCGCGTCGTGCACCGCGTCGACCGCCGTGCGGAAGCGCTCGTCGGCCCCGCCGACGCCGAAGACCGCGAAGTCCGGACCGCCCCGAGCCTCGTCGCTCACGGCGATCCCGCCGGTGATGATGCAGGCCGCTCCCCCGGCCGCTCGTTCCCGGTAGAACGCCGCCATCGCGACCCCACCGTCGTCGAGCACCTCGAGCCCGGTGTGCATCGACCCCATCACCACCCGGTTCGGCAGGTGCAGTGGGCCCAGTGTCCAGGGCGAGCCGACCGTGCGGAGGTCGGCGGGCACGGTGGCGGCGGGCACGGTGGTGACGGGCACGGTGGCGGCGGGCACGGTGGTGACGGGCACGGTGGCGGCGGGCACGGTGGTGACGGGCACGGTGGCGGCGGGCACGGTGGTGACGGGCACGGTGGCGGCGGGCACGGTGGTGACGGGCACGGTGGCGGCGGGCACGGTGGTGACGGGCACGGTGGCGGCGGGCGGAACGACAGCGGTCACGCAAGGAAGACTAGGCGACCCGTGCGGGTGCTCGTCAGGGCGGACACGCCGCGCTCCCCGCCGATCCGTCAGGTGGACGGGCAGGATGGCCCCATGGACATCCGGTTCACCGAATCAGCCCCGTCGACGATCGGCGTCGAGTGGGAGCTGCCCCTCGTCGACCGCGCGACGGGTGACCTCGCTCCCCGGGCACCGGCTGTGCTCGCCGCCGTGCGGGAGCGCCTGGGCGATGCGGACCGGGTGACGGAGGAGCTCCTGACGAACACGGTCGAGGTCGTCACCGGCGTCCACCGTTCGGTCGGCGGGGCGACGCGGGAACTCTCCGGCATCATCGGCGAGGTCATCGACGCCGCGACTCCCCTCGACGCCGACGTGATGTGTTCCGGCACACACCCGTTCGCCCAGTGGGACCAGCAGGAGATCACCCCGGACAGCGAGCACTACGCGGAACTCATCGACCGGACCCGCTGGTGGGGACGGCAGATGCTCATCTGGGGCGTCCACGTGCACGTCGGCATCGACGACCGGGACAAGGCCGTCCCGATCATGAACGCGATGCTCGGCTTCGTCCCGCACCTGCAGGCGTTCACCGCGTCGAGTCCGTTCTGGGGTGGCACCGACACCGGCTACGCGTCGAACCGGGCCCTGATGTTCCAGCAGCTCCCGACCGGCGGACTCCCGCCGCAGCTCGGGGCATGGGCGAACTTCGAGGAGGTCGTCGGGGACCTCGTGCACACCGGCGTGATCGACGGCGTGAAGGACCTGCGCTGGGACATCCGACCGTCGCCGGGCTGGGGCACGCTGGAGAACCGCGTGTCCGACGGGATCTCCACGCTCGACGAGGTCGGCGCCGTCACCGCCCTCGTGCAGTGCCTGGTGACCGAGAGCTCCGACCGGCTCGACGCCGGCGAGACCCTCCAGGCGATGCAGCCCTGGTTCGTCCGCGAGAACAAGTGGCGCGCTGCCCGGTACGGCATGGATGCCGAGATCATCACGAACGTCGCCGGCGACGAACGGCTCGTGACCGACGAGGTGCACGACCTCGTCACCCGGCTCGACCCGGTCGCCGAGCGGCTCGGTTGCCAGCAGGAGCTGCACCACCTCGACACGATGATCGAGCGCGGCGCGTCATACCAGCGGCAACTCGCGGTGGCGCAGGAGAACAGCGGGGACCTGCGCGCCGTGGTCCGGCACCTCGTCGCGGAGCTGCGCGACTCGCTCTGACACCCGCCGGACGCACGACGGGAGGCCCGTCACCAGCCGGTGACGGGCCTCCCGTCGTGATGGTGGTCGCGTGCGCGACCCCTGGTCGTGGTCAGCGACCGAGGAACTTCTGGAGCGAGGCGAGCTCCTCCTCGCTGGGTGTCTTGCCGCCCTTGCCCATGCCGAGCCCGAGCCCGGCGCCGGACGGTGCCTGCTGCGGGGTGGCCGGGGTGCCCGCGGCGAGCGCCGCGCGCTTGGCCGGGTTGCCGACCTTCTTCTTCTTGGTCTGCGGCTGCTGCTTCTTGCCGCCGTGCATGCCCGGGATCGGTCCCATGCCCGGCATCTGCGGCACACCGCCGCGCGCCACGGTCTTCATCATCTTCGCGGCCTGCTCGAACCGGTTGACGAGGGCGTTCACCTCGGTCACGGTCGAGCCGGCACCGCGCGCGATGCGGAGACGACGGGAACCGTTCAGGAGCTTCGGCAGTTCGCGTTCCTGCGGCGTCATCGACTGGATGATCGCCTCGGTGCGGATGATCTCCCGCTCGTCGAAGTTGTCGAGCGCCTCGCGCATGCCCTTCGCACCCGGGAGCATGCCGAGCATGCCCTTGATCGAGCCGGCCTTGCGCAGCTGCTGCATCTGCTGCAGGAAGTCGTTCAGCGTGAAGTTGTCGGACGCGATCTTGTCCGCGACCTTGCGCGCCTCTTCCTCGTCGAACGCGCCCTGCGCCTGCTCGATGAGGGACAGGATGTCGCCGAGGTCGAGGATGCGGCTCGCCATGCGGTCCGGGTGGAACGGCTCGAAGTCGTCGAGCCCCTCACCCGTCGAGGCGAACATGATCGGCCGGCCCGTGACCGACGCGACCGACAGCGCCGCACCACCGCGGGCATCGCCGTCGAGCTTCGACAGCACGACGCCGGTGAAGTCGACGCCCTCCTGGAAGGCACGGGCGGTGTTCACCGCGTCCTGACCGATCATCGCGTCGATGACGAACAGGACCTCGTCCGGGTCGACCGCCTTGCGGATGTTCGCCGCCTGCTTCATGAGCTCGGCGTCGACACCGAGTCGACCGGCGGTGTCGACGATGACGGTGTCGTACTGCTGGTCGACGGCGGCCTTGATCGCGTTCTTGGCGACCTTGACCGGGTCGCCGACGCCGTTGCCGGGCTCCGGGGCGAAGACGTGCACGCCGGCCTGCTCACCGACGACCTGCAGCTGCTGCACGGCGTTCGGACGCTGGAGGTCCGCCGCGACGAGCATCGGGGTGTGGCCGTCCTTCTTGAGCCACTTGCCGAGCTTGCCCGCGAGGGTCGTCTTGCCGGCGCCCTGCAGACCCGCGAGCATGATGACCGTCGGGGGTCGCTTGGCGAACTCGAGGCGGCGCTGCTGCCCGCCGAGGATGCCCACGAGTTCTTCGTTGACGATCTGGACGACCTGCTGCGCCGGGTTGAGGGCCTTGTTGACCTCGTCCGAGAGCGCACGTTCACGCACGGCGGCGGTGAACGACTTCACCACCTCGAGCGCGACGTCCGCGTCGAGCAAGGCCCGCCGGATCTCGCGGACGGTGCCGTCCACGTCGGACGGGGTCAGCCGTCCCTTGCTCCGCAGGTTGCGGAAGGTCTCGGTGAGCCGATCGGAGAGTGAACCGAATTGCGCCATGATCCGACCATCCTACCGTCCGCGGTCGTCGGCCCGGGAGGCGCTGCGCGGGCCCGCACCGCCGGCGCCGTTCACGCCCGCTCGCGTCGGAACCGCTCGGGGACCCGGCGGGCGACCACCAGGGCGACGAGCGCCATCGCGGTCGACCCGACCGCCATGAGGAGCGAGGCGACGTCCTCGGAGGCGAAGTACCGGAGCGTGATGGTCCCTGCGAGCGCCCACGGCATCCAGGCCACGGCGAGCGCTGCCGCGATGTCCGTCCGGCGACGACGGACCAGTCCGACCACCGTCACGAGGACCAGGACCCCGGTGCCGCCGAGGAGCGCCGGCGTCACCGCGGCGCCCCACCACGCGCCGTCCGTGAAGAGCGTCGACTCGAACGGGTGACCGGTCGGCAGCTGCAGGCCGGCGAAGAGCGCCAGCCCGACGGTGACGACCGCGAACGCGACGCCGAGCGCTCGACGGTCCCGTGGATCGCCGACGTTCGCGACCACGACGAGCGCCGCCACCGTCACGAGCGTGGTCGTCCCCGGTCCGTTCCAGTTCTCGGTCGCTTGCACGGTGATCCGTGCGACGACGACGCCGAGCACGGCGATCACCGCGGACACGTGAGCGAGGATCCGCTGCCGGACGAGGGCGGCGAGCGCTCCCATCAGCACCGGGACCGCGAAGAGCACCCCGGGGTTGCGGAACGGGCCGAACCACGGCAGCTCAGGCCAGGCCGTCCCCGCCGGTGGCCCCCACGGCACCCAGGACACCGCGAGCAGGTAGACCAGGGCGAAGCCGGCCGCGGAGCCGGTGCCGATCGACGCGGCGAGCGCCCGGACGTCGGCCGGCACGACGGCGTTGACGCGTTCGCGGAGGCCCTGCCACCGCAGGTCCGCGAGTTCTCCGTGCGCCGGTCGGTCGCGGCCCTCCCCCTCGGCGACGTCGAGCAGGGTGCCGAGCATCGCCGACCCGTGCGTCCGCCGCCACCGGGACGGGTACCACCCGAGCACCCGTCCGTATTCGCGTTCCAGGCTCGCGCCCTGTCCCAGCCTCGTGTTCGTCACGACACTCCCCCCAGTCGGATGTGGATGCTGCGTGTGGCCGGAGCCGGCCGCCACGCGGTGAGCCGCGCGCGTGCAGCGGCGGCGTTGGCCTCGATGCGGCGGACCTCGGCGTCGAGTACGTCGGCGCCGGTGTCGGTGAGTTCGAAGTAGCGACGGAGTCGTCCGTCGACGACCTCTTCGCCCGCCTCGGCGACCAGGCCCTGGTCGAGGAGCCGGTCGAGCACGGCGTAGAGCGTGCCGACCTTGAGTCGCACCCGCCCCTCGGACAACTCGGCGGCGTCGCCGATGAGCCCGTACCCGTGCTTGCGCCCTCCGGCGAGGGAGGTCAGCACGAGCAGGGTCGGTTCGCGCATCTCCGGCGTGCTCATGTAGCAAGGATACTCTTCTCATCAGAGTATGACAAGGCGCAGGAGCCGCGATCCTGTTCAGGCAGCGAAGCGCGGTCGACGGAGGCTCGCCAGATCGCCGAGGACTCCTCCTGAGCGGCGGTGCGCCGCTGGTCGTGAGACCGCAGCGGAGCGCCAGTGCCGGTCCGCTTCGTCCGCAACCGGGTTCTTGTACGGAGTCCAACTACTCGGTACCCTCGGCCCATGACCGACCTCGAGGTGGTCCGTCGGCCGGGACTCCTGCCCTACACCGAGGGGCTCGCGCTGCAGCGGTCGCTGCACACCGACGTCGTCGCCGGGCGTTCCCCGGGGGTCCTGGTCCTCTGCGAGCACCCGTCCGTCTACACCGCCGGGCGACGGACCCAGCCCGCTGACCTGCCGACGGACGGCTCTCCGGTCGTCGAGGTCGACCGCGGTGGCCGGATCACCTGGCACGGCCCGGGACAGCTGGTCGCGTACCCGATCGTCCGGCTCGGCGAGCCGCTCGACGTCGTCGCGTGGGTCCGGTCGCTCGAGCAGGTGCTCATCGACGCGGCGGCGGCCGTCGGCGTTCCCGCCGAGCGGGTGCCGGGGCGGAGCGGAGCCTGGGTCGGGACCGGGCCGACGGCGGCGAAGGTCGGTGCGGTCGGACTGCACGTGTCCCAGGGGGTCTCGAGCCACGGCATCGCGCTCAACTGCTCGAACCCGTTGACGGCCTTCGAGGCGATCGTGCCGTGCGGCATCGCCGACGCCGGCGTGACGACGTTGAGCCTCGCCGCCGGACGACCGGTCTCCGTGGACGACGTCGTCGAGGTGGTGACCGCCGGCGTCCTCGATGCCGTGGCCGCGGTACGCGGAGGCGCCCCGAGCCGGCCGTGGGACGAGACGACCGTGCACGCCGGAAGCGGGTCGGGCCTCCCGGCCGCCGCCGATCGACAGGAGACCGCAGCATGACCCTCGCCCCGGAAGGCCGGCGGATGCTCCGCGTCGAGGCACGCAACGCCGAGACCCCCATCGAGGCGAAGCCCGCATGGATCAAGACCCGCGCCACGCAGGGCCCGGCGTACCGGGAGCTCACCGACCTGGTGCGTGACCAGCGCCTCCACACGGTCTGCCAGGAGGCCGGCTGCCCGAACGTGTTCGAGTGCTGGGAGGACCGCGAGGCCACGTTCCTCATCGGCGGCTCGCAGTGCACCCGCCGCTGTGACTTCTGCCAGATCGACACCGGCAGGCCGGAGCCCCTGGACCGGGACGAGCCGCGGCGCGTCGCGGACTCGGTCGCTGCCATGCAGCTGCGGTACGCGACGGTCACCGGCGTCGCGCGGGACGACCTCGACGACGGCGGCTCATGGCTCTACGCCGAGACGATCCGCGCTGTCCACGAGCACTCCCCCGGCACCGGCGTCGAGATCCTCGTGCCGGACTTCTCCGGCCGACCGGACCAGCTCGGTGCGGTGTTCGACGCCCGGCCCGAGGTCTTCGCCCACAACGTCGAGACCGTCCCGCGCATCTTCAAGCGCATCCGCCCGGCGTTCCGCTACGACCGCTCCCTCGACGTCATCACACAGGGGCGGGACGCCGGTCTCGTGACGAAGTCGAACCTCATCCTCGGCATGGGCGAGGAACGGCACGAGGTCGAGGACGCCCTGCAGCAGCTCCGCGACGCGGGGACGGACATCATCACGCTGACGCAGTACCTCCGCCCCTCGCCGCGGCACCTGCCCGTCGCTCGGTGGGTGCGACCGGAGGAGTTCGTCGAGCTCCGCGAGCTGGCCGAGGGCATGGGGTTCGCCGGTGTCCTCGCCGGACCGCTCGTGCGGTCGTCCTACCGGGCCGGACGCCTCTGGGCCCGGGCGACGGTCGCTCGCGGTGGGACGGTGCCGGCGCACCTGGCGCACCTGCTCGAGGCGCCGGCAGGTCGACAGTCGGTCTGACTCCCGGACCGGCGGGCACCAACGGCAGCGGCCGGCCGGGAGGCCTCCCACCGGTCCGGGCCGTTCGTCACCTCGACAGCGCGACCGGAACGACGACTGGCGCGTCCCCGCCGAACGGGACGCGCCAGTGGCCGTGGTGTCGCGACGTCAGACGCGCGAGCCGCCTCCGCGCACGCGCCGGAGGATCCACCCCACGACGGCGAGCACGATGAGCACCAGCCCGATGAAGAGCAGGGCCTTGAGCGCGGCGCTGACGATGCCGGTGATCAGCAGGACGACGCCGACGATGATCGCGATGATGAGCAGTGCGGGCATGAGATGTCCTCTTCCGGTCGGTCAGGTACCAGCCGGACGGTACACGTCAGCAGGCTGCTGCGCGCGCCGGTCGACGTCGACGTCCACACCCTGAGCGACGTCACTGTCCACGGCACGACTGCGGAGGAAGACGACCGCCAGGATCGGCAGCAGGATGATCTGTCCCCAGATGCCGATCGACTGCGCCTCGTCCGCCCAGCTCCGCGCCGTCATGCCGACCGCCTTCAGCGCGAAGCTGTGGAACCAGCCGACGAAGAGCAGCAGGTTCGCCGTCATGTACGCGACGACCCACCACAGGCGGATGCGCACGACCGCGAAGAACGGGGTGAGCCACAGGACGTACTGCAGCGAATCGACCTTGTTCGCGACCAGGTAGGCGCAGAGCAGGGCCGCACTCGTCTCGATCCACGGCATCCGACCGCGGCGGAGCCCGATGAGGAGCCCGACGACCAGGACGGCCAGCACGGCGACCGCGGTCGCTCCGGTGGAGAGCAGGTTCAGCTTGTGCTGCACGCCCGGGTCGGGGTTCGCCGACCACGGCTGCAGGCCCCAGTACCAGACCGACATCGTGCTCGGGTCGATGGCCCGGGTGCCCTGGAACCGGATGACGGAGAACCACGACGTGGCGTTGACGACCACGAACGGCAGGTTGGCCGCGAGCACCACGCCGACGGCACCCGCCACGGCAGCGGCCGCGCGGCGGAACCGGTCAGGCCACGCCACACCGGCGTCGACCAGGAAGGCGAGGACGAACGGTGCGACGAACGCGAGCGGGTAGAGCTTGAAGGCCCCGCCGAGGCCGAACAGCGCCCCGACGACGACCGCTCGCCAGACGGGTGCGCGTCCGGCCGGCCACCGCACCGCGGCGAACAGGCCGGCAGCGGTGCAGAGCACGGTGAGCAGGTCCCAGTTGTAGAGCGCGTAGAGGAACAGCGGCGGAGTCGCGGCGAAGACCCAGGCGCGGCGCCCGGCGACGCGGGCCAGGAACACGGTGACCAGGACCACCACGGGCACGAAGGTGATCGCCGTGACGACGAGGAACCCGCGCAGCGAGTCGACGGGCAGTGCCGACAGCCAGGCCCAGAGGCCGGTCAGCGTCGGGTACTCGAGGGTGCCGGGCGGCAGACCGCGGTCGGTGAGCTCCCCGACGTAGGGGAACACGTGCGACCCGAGGTCGCGGATCCCCCACAGGCTGAGGGTGTCGCCGAGGCACGCGTGCCCCGTCACGTACGCCAGGTCCAACCCGTCCGCCGCGCACTGCAGCTTGTGGAACAGGCTCCCGAACGTGAGCGCGACGGCGACGCAGCACATCACCACGAGCTCGAGGACGGAGACGCCGCCGGGAGCGCGGTCGGTCAGCCGGCGGAGGACGGGACTCACCCGACCAGGTTCTGCACGAAGACGTGCGGCGTGAAGCCGGTCAGGTCGTTGATGCCCTCGCCCTGGCCGATGAGCTTGATCGGGATGCCCGTCTTCTCCTGCACGCTGAGCACGAACCCGGCCTTGGCCGACCCGTCGAGCTTCGTGATGACGAGTCCCGTGACCCCGGCGCCCTCGATGAAGGCCTGCGCCTGCGCGAGCCCGTTCTGCCCGGTCGTCGCGTCGAGCACGAGCAGGACCTCGGCGATCTCGGTCTGCTTCTCGACGACGCGCTTGATCTTGCCGAGCTCGTCCATCAGCCCGGCCTTCGTGTGCAGCCGGCCGGCGGTGTCGATGACGACGATCTCCGTGCCCTCGCGGATCGCACGCTCGACAGTCTGGTACGCCACCGACGCCGGGTCCTGCCCGGGCTGTGCGGGGCGGACGACGTCGACGCCGGCACGCTGCGCCCACGTCGCGACCTGCTCGACGGCCGCGGCGCGGAACGTGTCGGCGGCGCCGACCAGGACCGTGCGGTCGTAGGTGCGGAGGAACTTCGCGAACTTCCCGATGGTGGTGGTCTTGCCGACGCCGTTGACGCCGACGACGAGGACCACGGCGGGACGGTTGCTCAGCTTGAGCGTCGTGTCGAGCTTCGACAGCCGCTCCTCGAGCACCTCGCGCAGCATGCGGTTGAGGTCGGCGGGGTCCGTCGTGTCGTACCGGGCGACGCGCGCACGGAGGTCCTCGATGATCTCCTCGGAGATGTCGGGGCCGAAGTCCGCGCCGATCAGCGCCGTCTCCAGGTCCTCCCACGTCGTCTCGTCGATGGTCTTCCGCTGGAACAGACCACGGAGCCGGGAGGACAGGGACCAACTACTCGCCATGTTCCCAGCTTACGGGTGCCCACTCGGTGCCGGCCTTCGGTAGGGTCGGAGTCGCGAAGGGGAGTATTCCCTCTCGGCGACCCCGTCAGTACGGCCCGGAACGACCCGGACCCGGGGCGTCGGTCGCGGCCCCACCGGATCACCGGACGGGACCGCGGCGGAAGAGACCTTCAGGCTCCGGCGTACCCACTTTCTCTGTGTGGCACGCCCCTGACCTGGAGGCTCTCCATGGACGTCCCCCTGTACGTGTGGCTCTTCACGATCGCAGGCATCCTCGGCCTGCTCGTGTTCGACTTCTTCTCGCACGTGCGCACGCCGCACGTGCCGCACATCCGCGAATCGGCCTTCTGGTCCATCGTCTACATCGCGCTCGCGATCCTGTTCGGTGTCGGCGTGTGGGTGTTCGGCGGCGGACAGGCCGGCGGTGAGTACTTCGCCGGCTGGTTGACCGAGAAGGCGTTGTCGGTCGACAACCTCTTCGTCTTCCTCATCATCATGACGACCTTCGCGGTGCCGAAGGAGTTCCAGCAGAAGGTCCTGCTCGTCGGTGTCGCGATCGCCCTCGTGGCGCGCGGTGTCTTCATCGCCCTCGGCGTCACGATCATCGAGAACTTCTCGTGGGTCTTCTACCTGTTCGGTCTCCTCCTGTTCTGGCTCGCGTGGTCGCAGGCCAAGGGCGGCGACGAACACGGTGCCGAGGAGGGCGACTCGAAGCTCATCCGTCTGCTCCGCCGCGTGATCCCGACCTCCGAGCACTACGACGGTGACCGCCTCACCACCAAGGTCGACGGCAAGCGCCTCTTCACCCCGATGCTGCTCGTCATGGTCTCGATCGGCCTGACGGACGTGCTCTTCGCGCTCGACTCGATCCCCGCGATCTTCGGGCTGACGCAGGACGCGTTCATCGTGTTCACCGCGAACGCGTTCTCGCTCCTCGGTCTCCGCCAGCTCTACTTCCTCATCGCCGGCCTGCTCGAGCGGCTCATCTACCTCGGTCAGGGCCTGGCCGTCATCCTCGCCTTCATCGGCGTGAAGCTCGTCTTCCACGCCCTGCACGTCAACGAGGTGCCGTTCATCAACGGCGGTCAGCACGTCGAGTGGGCGCCCGAGATCCCGATCTGGTTCTCGCTGGGCTTCATCCTCCTGACGATCACCGTCGCGACGGTCGCGAGCCTCGTCGTGTCGAAGAAGCGCCAGCAGCGCGGCCTCACCCCGACCGGCGAGCCGGCGGACGCCGTCGAGGCCGACGCGAAGTAGTCGCCACCTGCACGCCTGACAGGAGGCTCCCCACCGGTCACGGCCGACCCGCCGCTGGCGCGTCGGTCCGGAACGGGCCGGTGGGGAGCCTCCCGTCCGTCTCCGACCGCGTCGGCTACGCGACCGCTGCGGCGGGCTCGGGCTTCTGCACCCGCTGTCCGACGACGGCGGACACGCCGTCCTGCCGCATCGAGACCCCGTACAGCGCGTCGGCGATCTCCATGGTCCGCTTCTGGTGCGTGATGACGATGAGCTGCGACGACTCCTGCAGCCGCCCGAACACGGTGAGCAGGCGGCCGAGGTTCGCGTCGTCGAGCGCCGCCTCGACCTCGTCCATGATGTAGAACGGGCTCGGCCGGGCCGTGAAGATCGCCACGAGCAGCGCCACGGCGGCCAGGGACCGCTCCCCACCGGACAGCAGCGTCAGTCGGTCGATCTTCTTGCCCGCGGGCTTGACCTGCACGTCGATGCCGGTGGTGAGCAGGTCGTCCGGGTTCGTCAACGTTATCGATCCCGAACCGCCGGGGAACAGGATCGGGAACACGACGTCGAACGCCTCGCGGGTGTCCTCGAACGCGGATGCGAAGATCGTCTGCATCTTCCCGTCGAGCTCCTCGATGATCGTCAGGAGGTCGGCACGGGTCTTCTGCAGGTCGTCGAGCTGCTCGGACAGGAACGCGTGCCGCTGCTCGAGGGCCTGGAACTCCTCGAGGGCGAGCGGGTTCACCTTGCCGAGCCGCCCGAGGTCACGCTCGGCCGCGGCGAGTCGACGCTCCTGCTCGGCGCGGACGTACGGCGTGGTCGGGACGTCCGCGGGGTCGACATCGGGTGCCTCGTACTCGGGCAGGGCAGGCCCGCCGGGCAGGGTCGAGCCGGCGGCGAGCACGGTCTCGTCGGTGTCGTCGGTGTCGTCGGTGTCGTCGGTCTCGTCGACGTCGACACCGACCGGGTCGAGGTCGTCAGCGGCCGTGTCCTCGGCCTCCGTCGACACGTCCTCGGCAGCGGCCGCTCGTGCCGCCTCGCGGTGCCGTCGTGCGAGCACACGCGGGTCGATGAGCACGTCGACCGGCACGGGGACGTCCGGCCCGTACTCCGCGACGAGCACGGTCTCGCCGAGCCCGAGTTCGCTCTGCGCCCGGTCGAGGACCCCGGACAGGTGCAGCCGCTTCTCGTAGATCTCCATCTCGAGCGAGTGCACGCCGTCGGTGATGGTCTGCAGGCGGTCCCGGAGTTCGCGTTCCTCGTTCCGGATGCCCTGCAGCTCGGCGTTGCGCTTCGTGCGCTCGGACTCCTCGGTCGCGAGCTGCACGCGGGCCTCGGCGAGCGAACGGTCGACGGCGGCGAGCACCACCGGCAGATCGGCCAGCACCCCCTCGGCCGAGGCGATCTGCCCGCGGCGGATGACGGCCAAGCGGGCGGCCTCCTCGGCGGCCGCCCGCTCCGCTCCGAGTTGCCGCTCGAGCTGGTCCGCGCGGCGTCGCTCAGCACGTGCGCGCTCGCGGGCGGTCTCGACCTGCAGGCGGTGTTCGATCTCGGCGGCGCGGGCGGCGTCGACGGCGTCCTGCGCAGCCGGCCGGGCCGACGCGTCGACGACCGGCCGCGGCTGCTCCGTGAACGTCCGGAGCTCCGCCTCGGCCGCGGCGAGTGCCGTCTCGGACGCGGTCGACGCGCCGTCCGTCTCGGCGAGGGCTGCGCGCAGTCGCTCGACCTCGGCAGCGGTGTTCTCGGCCCGGGCACGTGCGGAGGCGCTGGTCCGGTCGTACTCCGCGGTCGCCCGGGCGTGTGCCCGCGCGGCCCGGTCCGCCTCGTCCACCGCCCGCCGCGCGGACTCCACCGCGGTCCGAGCAGCCTGGAGGCCCGTGGCCGCGTCCTCCGCCTCCGTCACCACGGTCTCCCGTCGCGTGGCCGCGGCGTCACGGTCTGCGGTCAGCTCGATCCGGGACGTCGAGCGCTGCCCGCCGCCGGTCACCCGCGCCGCGCGGACCAGGTCGCCGGACCGCGTGACGACCGTGGCGTCCGGGGCGGCGGCGAGCACCGCCTCCAGGTCGACGTCGTCCGACTCGGCGACCAGCGTGTCGGCGAGGACCGCGGTGAGCGCGGGCGGGCCGGTGACGACGTCGAGCGCGGCTCGGACACCGGCCGGCAGTGTGGCGGGCAGACGCGAACCGCTGCCGGCGACGTCGGCGACGACCACGTCGATGCGACCGAGGTCTGCGGACCGGGCGTGGTCGACGGCGTCGAGCGCCGCGCGCCGGTCCGCGGCGAGCACGGCGTCGGCGAGTCCGTCGAGTGCGGTCGCGACGGCTGCCTCGTAGCCGGGCGTCACCGCGAGACGGTCGGCGAGCCGGCCGGCGATCCCCTCGCGACCGGCGTCGATGAGCGCTTGCGAACCGTCACGGACGTCGATCGAGAGCGCGAGCGCGGCGATCCGGGCGTCGAGGGCGTCCCGTTCGCGCTCGAGCGCGTGCAGCCGGTCCCGGTGCGTGTCCCGGTCCGCCTGGGCTCGGTCGAGCTGGTCGCGGGCCGCCGCCAGTGTCGCAGTGAGTGTCTCGTCGTCGGTGTCCAGCGCCGGGTCGCGACCGAGGTCCTCCAGGGCGGCAGCGGCCTGCTCGGCACGGACGACCGCCTCGGAGAGCGCTCGCTCCCGCCGCTCCCGGTCGGCGACGGCCGACGACCGCCGCGAGCGCGCCACCTCGACGGCCCCGGCGAGCCGCTGGCCGTCCAGGTCGTGCTGCGCGACGCGGGCAGCCTGCGCGGCGATCTGCTCGTCGAGCGCGTCGAGTGCGGCACGAGCGGCCCGCACCCGCTCACCGACGGCGGTCGTCCCACCCTGCATCTCCTGCGCACGCAGGTCGAGCCGGTCGGCTTCGGCGCGGACGCCGGCGACCCGCTCGGGCGTGACGGTCGGGCCCTGCTGCGGTGCCTCGGCCTGCTGCGCGAGGAACATCAGCCGCTGGTTCGCGAGCATCGACAGGCTGCGCAGTCGCTCCTGCACGCTCTCCAACCGGTGGACCACGGTCCGGGCGCGGTCGACGTCGTCGCCGACCATGCTCTGCTCGACCTGCTGCTGCCGCTGCCGGATCTGCTCGAGCCGCTCCTGCAGGACGATGCGCTCGGACTTCCGACCGGTCTCGACCTCGACGTGGTCGCGGAGTTCGCGCCGCAACCGCACGACGTCGTCGGCGAGCAGGCGGGCCTTGGCGTCCCGGGCGACGGCCGCGACCGACTGCGCCTTGCGGGCCACCTCGGCCTGGCGTCCGAGCGGTTTGAGCTGCCGGCGGATCTCCCCCGCCAGGTCCGACAACCGTGTCAGGTTCGTCTGCATCGCGTCGAGCTTGCGGAGCGTCTTCTCCTTCCGGCGGCGGTGCTTGAGGATGCCGGCAGCCTCCTCGATGAAGCCGCGCCGGTCCTCCGGGGTGGCGTGCAGCACCTTGTCGAGCTGGCCCTGCCCGACGATGACGTGCATCTCCCGGCCCAGCCCGGTGTCGCTCAGCAGCTCCTGGACGTCGAGCAACCGACAGTTCTCGCCGTTGATGGCGTACTCGCTGCCACCGTTCCGGAACAGCGTCCGCGAGATCGTCACCTCGGCGTACTCGATCGGCAGCAGACCGTCGGCGTTGTCGATCGTCAGGGTCACCTGTGCGCGACCGAGGGGACCGCGGGTGGCGGTGCCGGCGAAGATGACGTCCTCCATCTTGCCGCCGCGGAGGGTCTTCGCCCCCTGCTCCCCCATCACCCAGGCAAGGGCGTCGACGACGTTCGACTTGCCGGAGCCGTTCGGGCCGACGATGCACGTGACGCCCGGCTCGAACGCGAACGTCGTGGGCTGCGCGAAGGACTTGAACCCCTTGAGGGTCAGGCTCTTCAGGTACATGCGGTCTCCGGCTGGTCGGTTCGCGTCAGGCTAACGCCTGCGCTGCCGCGGAGCGGGCTGGCACACGGGGCAGCGGTGGCTCGACCGGTTCATGAAGGCCTCACGCACGATCGCGGTGCCGCACCGCGGGCAGGGCTCTCCCTGCTGGCCGTACACCGCGAGGCGTTGCGAGAAGTACCCGGACTGCCCGTTCACGTTGACGTACTGCGCGTCGAAGCTCGTCCCGCCGTCCTCGAGCGCGCGGCGGAGCACGGCCCGGACCTCGTCGAGGAGCAGGTGCAGCGTCGCCCGGGGCAGCCGGTCGGCCGGTCGGTCGAAGTGCAGGCGCGCTGCCCACAGCGACTCGTCCGCGTAGATGTTCCCGATGCCGCTGATCACCCCCTGGTCGAGCAGCACACGCTTGATGCCGCTGGACCGCTTCCGCGCCGCGGCGGTGAAGCGGTCGTCGTCGAACGCGGGGTCGAGCGGGTCCCGGGCGATGTGCGACACCTGGAACGGGATCCGTCGGCGCCAGTCGGCTCGCGGGTCGGTCGTGTCGATCTGCCCGGCGTGGCCGGCGGCAGCGCCGTCGACCGTGGGCAGCATCCGGTCGATCGCCATCGACCCGAAGGTGCGCTGGTCGACGAACTCGAGCTGCACCGGCGTCTCCCGGACGCCGTCCCGGTCCGTCCCGGGAGGCTGCACGTCGAGGACGATCCGCCGGTGCCGTGCGGCGGGTCGGTCGCGGCCGAGCAGGATCTGGCCGCTCATGCCGAGGTGCGCGACCAGTGCTTCGGGTCGGTCGCCGTCGGGGTCCAGCGGGAACCACATGAACTTCCCGCGACGGACGGCCGCGGCGATCGTCCGCCCGGTCAGGCGGTGCGCGAAGTCCTCGGCAGGCCCGTCGTGGCGGGTGAGTGCGCGCTCATCGTGCACCTGCACGGCGAGCACCCTGGCGCCGGTGACGGCGGGTTCGAGGCCGGCGCGGACGACCTCGACCTCGGGGAGTTCGGGCACCCGGTCAGCCCTCGACGGGACGTCCGGACAGTCGCGTCCAGGCGTCGAGCGCGGCGGACATCTCCGCCGTCTTCTTGCTCGTGCCGGTGCCGGTGGCGACGTCCTCGCCCTGCAGCACGACCGTCGCGTGGAAGGTCTTGTCGTGGTCCGGGCCCGCTTCGGTGATGCGGTAGGCGGGGTTGCCGAGCGAGCGCGCGGAGGCGAGCTCCTGCAGGCTCGTCTTCGGGTCCATCGCGGCGCCGAACCGCGCGGGGTCGACCAGCAGCGGCGCGACGAGCCGCAGCACCAGGTCGGTGGCGGCGTCGGCGCCGGCGGACAGGTACGTCGCCCCGATCACGGCTTCCACCGTGTCGGCGAGGATCGACGACTTGTCGCGACCACCGGTCTGCTCCTCGCCCTTGCCGAGCCGGAGGTACGCGCCGAGCCCGATGTGGCGGGCGATCTCGGCGAGGGCGACCGTGGAGACGAGGCTCGCGCGCCGCTTGGCGAGCTCGCCCTCGTCGAGTTCCGGGTAGTCACGGAACAGCTTGACGGTCACGGCCTGCCCGAGGATGGAGTCACCGAGGAACTCGAGCCGCTCGTTGTGCCCGATCCCGCCGTGCTCGTACGCGTACGAGCGGTGGGTGAGGGCGAGCTGCAGGAGTTCCGGGTCCACCGGCACGTCGAGGAGGTCGCGCAGACGAACGACGTCCGGCCCCACGGGGCGGGACCCCGCGGCGCCGGACGTCGCAGTCATGAGGGGAGTCCGATCAGACGTCGGCGACCTTGCGGCCCTTGTACTCCATGTACAGGGGCGTGCCGGCCGAGTCCTCGACGACCTTCGCGCGGTGCGGGAGGCTGTAGGTGACCTTGCCGTTCTCGATCGTCTTCACGAGCTGGACCGGTGCGGCCTTCCACTGCGATCGACGGGCGTGCGTGTTCGCACGGGACTGCTTGCGCTTGGGGACGGCCATGGTGGTTCTCTTTCGCTTGGTCGGTGGTCAGTCGTGGGCGGTGGCGGTCACTCGGCCTGGTCGGCCGGCGTCCGCTCCTCGTCCGCGGTGGTCTGGTCGGGCGTGCTGTCGTCGAACTGGATCCCGCTGAGCGCAGCCCAGCGAGGATCGGTGGCCGACGTGGTCGGCCGCTCGCCGATGTCCGCCAGGCGCTCACCCGTCTCCGGGTCGAGTCCTGGGCAGTCCGGCCGGCAGACCGGCTGGAACGGCAGTGACAGCACCACCGCGTCTCGGACGACCGGTTCACAATCCACGTGGTCATCGTGAACCTGGTAGTCGAATTCCTCCGAGGCATCATACGCGAACAGTTCCGCGAATTCGACCTCGACGAGCTCGCTGACGTCGATGAGGCAGCGCGAGCACTCCCCCGTCGCCTCGGCCCGGGCGGTGCCGGACGCGAGCACACCCTCGTGGAGGCCCTCGAGCTTCACGTCGAGGTGCATCTGGTCGCCCTCGCGCACGGCGATGAGACCGGCGCCGAGGGTGCTCGGGACGGTGATGTCGAGCGACACCTCGCGCATGTCGCCCGGCCGGTGCGCGAGGTCACGCACACGCAGGGCGTAGGGGCTGTTCACGGAGGAAGACACGATCAACCAGCCTACCCCGCTCAGGCCGACGAGTCGAGCACCCGGAGCGTGTCGAGGGCGGCCGTCCGTCGGTCCGGCCGTCAGGCCCGCCCGGCGAGCGCGCGGGCCACCGCGTCGGGCACGTACGGCGTCACGTCGCCACCGAGGGACGACACCTGCCGGATGAGCGAGCTCGAGACGTGCGCCCGGGCGGCGTCCGGCAGCAGGAAGACCGTCTCCACCCCGGCGAGGTGCCGGTTCATGATCGCCATCGGGGTCTCGTAGGCCACGTCCTCGCCGGACCGCACGCCCTTCACCAGGATCTTCGACCCCACCTGCCGGCAGTAGTCGACCAGGAGCCCGGCCGTCCACTCCCCGACCACGACCCGGCCCGGGATCCCGAGCTCCGTGACGGACTGCCGGATGAGCCGGACCCGGTCCCCGGCGTCGAACAGTGCCGCCTTCTTGTCGGGGTTGTGCACGACGAGCACGTGCACCTCGTCGAACAGGTCCACGGCACGGGCGATCACGTCGAGGTGTCCCAGCGTCACGGGGTCGAACGAGCCGGGCACCACGGCGATCTTCGTCATGCGGGCGACGATACCGGCCGACGCCGCTCAGTTCTTCCCGAGGAAGGCCGCGTCGGACTCGTCGAGGCGGCGTGCGAGGGCGTCCCGGAGCGCGGGACTGCCGCTCAGGTCCGGGTCGTCCTCCAGGAGGCGTTCGGCCTCCTCCCGCGCGTCCACGATGAGGTCGGCGTGCTGCACCACGCGCAGGAGCGTCAACGACGACCGCCCACCCGACTGCCGTTCGCCGAGCACGTCGCCCTCCCGGCGCAGTTCGAGGTCGACCCGTGCCAGCTCGAACCCGTCGTCGGACGCGGCCACCGCGTCCACGCGCTCTCGCGACACCGTGTCGGTCTCGGCGGCGGTGACGAGCAGGCAGACGCCCGCGTACTGCCCGCGACCGATGCGCCCGCGCAACTGGTGCAGCTGCGAGACGCCGAACCGGTCGGCGTCGAGCACCGCCATCATCGAGGCGTTCGGGACGTCGACGCCGACCTCGATCACCGTCGTCGCGACGAGCACGTCGACCGCGCCGTCGGCGAAGGACGTCATCACGCGGTCCTTCTCCTCCGCCGACATCCGGCCGTGCAGGACCTCGATGCGCCGCCCCGCGAGCACGGGCATGGCGCGCATCCGTTCCGCGGTCGCGAGGACCGTCGCGGGCTTCCTGGTCGGCGTGCCGTCGGCGTCGGCGCCGCCCGGCGTGCCGTCAACCGCGGCTCCGTCGCCGGCGGGACCGGGCGTCCCGTCGTCCTCGCCGTGCGCGTCGTCGATCGCCGGACAGACGACGAACGCCTGGCGCCCGTCCGCCAGCTCCTCGGCCATCCGCGTCCAGATGCGGGACTCCCACCCGGGGTGCTCGGCGAGCCCGACGGTGAACGTCTCGACCCCGGCCCGGCCCGACGGCATGCCCTGGATCGTCGAGACGTCGAGGTCGCCGAACACGGTCATCGCCACGGTCCGCGGGATGGGCGTCGCGGTGAGGACGAGCACGTGCGGTGGCGTCGAGCCCTTCGTCCGCAGGGCCTCACGCTGCTCCACCCCGAAGCGGTGCTGCTCGTCCACGACCACCAGGCCGAGTTCGGCGAAGTCGACCCGGTCGCCGAGCAACGCGTGCGTGCCGACCACGAGGCGGGACCCACCGGACGCCGCGGCGAGCAGCGCCCGCCGGCGCTCGTCGGTGGACTGCGACCCGGTCAGGATCACCGGACGGAGCTCCGCGGCCAGGTCCGGCCCGAGGAACTTCACGATCGACCGGAGGTGCTGCGCGGCCAGGACCTCCGTCGGGGCGATCAGCGCGGACTGTCCGCCGGACTCCGCCACGGTGAGCATCGCCCGGATCGCGACGAGGGTCTTGCCCGAACCGACCTCGCCCTGCACGAGCCGGTGCATCGGCCAGGTCCCGGCCATGTCCTGCGCGATCTCGGCCCCGACCGACCGCTGGTCGTCGGTCAGGGTGAACGGCAGGCTCGCGTCGAAGCGCTCGAGGACGCCGCCGGGCGACGCGGTCCGGGCGACGGACGCCGTGGCCCGCGCCGCGATCCGGCGCTGCACCAGCGCGGTCTGCAGCACGAACGCCTCGCGGTAGCGCAGGGCGTCCTGCGCCCGTTTGAAGTCGGACACCTTCTCCGGCCGGTGCAGCAGTTCGAGTGCCCGACGGAACGGCACGAGGTCGAGCCGGGTCCGGACGGAGGCCGGGATCGGGTCGGCGACGTCCGGCAGCGTGTCGAGGACGACCCCCATGGCCTTCGCGATCTGCCAGGACGACAGGGAGGCCGTGGCCGGGTAGATGGGGATCGGCTGGCGCGACCAGCGGATCGCCTCCTCCGACCCCGGGTCCGCCGTGGCGCGGGGGTCGTCCCGGTCGAAGAGCTCGTAGTCCGGGTGCGCCAGCTGCCGGGCGCCGCGGTAGTCGCCGACCTTGCCGGCGAAGACCCCGCGGGCGCCGGGCACGAGGTCCTTCGTCCGCCACCCCTGGTTGAAGAACGTCAGGGTCAGCAGGCCCGTCCCGTCCCCGATCTTGGCCTCGAGGATGGAGCCCCGTCGCGCCCGCATGGTGCGCTCCCGGACCTCGACCACCTCGGCGACGATCGTGACCGACTCGCCGATCGCGAGCGAGTCCAGCGCCGTGAGTGCGCCGCGCTCCGCGTAGCGACGCGGAGCGTGCTCGAGGAACTCCCCGACGGTGCGGTGCCCGAACGCCTTCTCGATCGCCTTCGCCGTCCGCCCGCCGAGGACGTTCGCCAGCCGCACGTCGAGCGGCGCCGGGCCCCACTGCACGGGTCCCCCCACGGCAGCGGACGGCGCGCCGCCGGCCGACGCAGCGCCCGCACGGGCGGCGTCGGCGCCCGCGGCTGGGCTCGTCGGAGCGGCATCGGTGCTGGAGGTGGCCACACGCCAACGGTACCCGCGACGTCCGACCCGCCACGAGCCTCCCCGGCGGGGCTGTGGAGGACGCCGGGGTCGCCGCCGCGGCCCGCTACGGTGGCAGCATGACGCGCATCATCGCCGGCGCCGCCGGGTCCACGACGCTCCGGGTGCCGAAGTCCGGCACCCGACCGACGAGCGACCGTGTGCGCGAGGCGCTGTTCTCCTCCCTCGAGTCGCGCGGGCTCATCGACGACACCTCGGTCGCGGACCTGTACGCCGGAACCGGTGCGCTCGGCCTCGAAGCCGCGTCCCGGGGTGCGGTCGAGGTGTCCCTGGTGGACCGCGCCGCGTCCGCGGCGGCCGCCTGCCGCGAGAACGCGCGCGCGGTGCAGAAGCGCGCGCCTGGTGTCCGCATCGACGTCCACGCACAGCCCGCACTGGGGTACCTGCGGGGGACGGCGAAGACGTTCGACCTCGTCTTCATCGACCCGCCGTACGAGGTCGCCGAGTCCGAGGTCACCGACGTGCTCGAGGCCCTCGTGTCACGCGTGACGCCCGGTGCGGTCGTCGTCGTCGAACGCGGCACCCGATCCCCCGAGCCCACGTGGCCGGCCGGGCTCACCCGGTTCAGCAAGCGCTCGTGGGGCGACACCGTGGCGTGGGAGGCCGTGGCCGACGCCGACTGAGGCTGCCGCCGCTCCATGGTCCGGCACCGGTCCGCGCCGGTCCGGTCGCGGGTCCGGCTCCGGTCGCGGGTCGGGCCTGGTTCCAGGTGCGGCTCCGGTCGCGGGTCCGCTTGTGCGTTCAGCCCGCGACGCCGTCCCAGTCCGCGTACGGGTCCCACCCCGTCGTCGGGACGGGCGTCCCGCCACGGACCAGGTCCACGGGCCGCTCCGCGTGGTCCGCTCCCGCGTGGGACGTGCGCTCGCGCACCACGCCGATCCGGCGGAAGCCGCCCGGCAGGCGCGTCCCGACCGGGAAGGTCGCCAGCAGCCCGTGGTCCTCGCCGCCGTGCAGCGCGACCTCGTCGACCACCCCGTCGGGCGCCGACGCCTCGGCCGGGTCGAGTTCCAGGGTCACGCCACTCGCCCGGGCGAGGCGCCCTGCGTCGATCGCGAGCCCGTCGGACAGGTCGAGCATCGCCGTCGCACCGGCTACGGCAGCCAGCGGACCGTCGGCGATCGGGGGGACCGGGCGGCGCTGCCGGGCGACGTCGGGGTCCGTGTCGGCCCCGCTCGCGCGGACCCGCTCGACGTCGGGCTCCCCCGCGGCGTCGACGCCGTCCCGGAACAGCCGGGCCAGGCCGCGGGCGGCGGCGCCGAGCTCCCCGGAGACAGCGAGGACGTCACCGACCCGGGCACCGGATCGGACGACGGGGTCCCGCCCTCCGAGGTCCCCGAACGCGGTGACGGTCAGCGAGAACGTGGCCGACGTGGACAGGTCGCCGCCGACCACCCCGCACCCCGGAGCGAGGGCGTCGACGGCGAGGCGGAACCCGTCCGCGACGCCCTCCAGCACCGCGACCTGGGTGTCCGGCGGAGCCGCGATCGCGACGACGAGACCGGAGGGCACGGCGCCCATCGCGGCGACGTCGGAGAGGTTCGTGGCGGCGGCCTTCCAGCCGACGTCCTCGGGCGAGGACCACGCCCACCGGAAGTCCGGGCCGTGCACCATCATGTCCGTGGTCACGACGAAGCGGCCGTCTGGGGCGGCGACGACGGCGCAGTCGTCCCCGGGCCCGAGGACCGGGGACCCGGCGGGGAGGCGTCGCGTGACCCGGTCGAGCACCGCGAGTTCGCCGAGCGCTCCGACGGTCGTGCGCTGCGCTCCGGCGGCCGCCCGGGCGTCGACGCCGTCCGGACCGTCGGTGCGGTGCTCGTGCTGGTGCTCGTCGTGCGTCGCGTCCACACGAGAACGGTAGCCTGGACGCCGATGGACACCGCGCGCCGAGGACCCCGCATCATCGCCACCGTGCTCGCCGCGGCGGCCGTCCTGGCCGGGCTGTCCGGCTGCACGAACCCGGTCCGCATGGAGCCCGCTCCCGCCGCGGACGCGGCCGCGTGTGCCGATGCCCAGGTCCGCCTGCCCGCGGTCGTCAACGACACCCTGGCGCTCCGCGACACCTCCGCACAGGCCACGGCGGCGTGGGGGTCCCCCTCCGCCGTGCTCTACCACTGCGGTGTCGCCGTGCCGACGGTCTCCGACCTGCCGTGCTTCTCGCAGGGCTCCGTGGACTGGATCCGCGACGACCGGGGAAAGGAGGTCGTCTACACGACGTTCGGCCGGTCCCCCGCGGTCCAGGTCGTCATCGACACCTCCCGCGCGACGAGCGACGCCCTGCAGGACCTCGGTGACGCCGTGTCACGGCTGCCGGAGGACGGCCACCGCTGCCTCGACCCGCAGGACGTCGACTGACCCGTACGGTCCTCAGCGGACCGCGGCGCGTCCCAGCTCGATGAGCTCCGCGACGAGTTCCGGGTAGGGCAGCCCCGACGCCGCCCAGCAGCGCGGGTACATCGAGAACGGGGTGAACCCCGGCATGGTGTTGACCTCGTTCACGACGAAGCCGTCGTCCGTCAGGAAGCAGTCCACACGGGCCAGCCCGGCGCCGCCGATCGCCTCGAAGGCACGCGCTCCGACGGAACGGATCTCGTCGGTCTCCGCCTCGGTGAGCGGGGCCGGGCACAGCAGCTGCTCGTCACCGCCCAGGTACTTGGCGGCGAAGTCGTAGAAGCCGTCCTCGGCGACGACGATCTCCCCGGGCAGGCTCGTCCGCGGCACGCCGTCACGACCCTCGAGCACGGCGACCTCGACCTCGCGGCCGACGACCCGCGGCTCGACGATCACCTTGCTGTCGTGCTCGAAGGCGAGGTCCATCGCCGCACCGAGCTGAGCGGGGTCGTCGACGCGCGAGACGCCCATGCTCGACCCGGCGCGTGCGGGCTTCACGAACAGCGGGAAGCCGTGCGCGGCGACGGTCTCGGCGACGTCGACCGGCTCGGCCTGCCACTGCCGACGGAGCACCGTCGTCCACGGGGCGACCCGGAGCCCGGCGTGCTCGAGGACCGCCTTCGCGACGTGCTTGTCCATGGCCAGGGCGCTCGCCAGGACGCCGTCGCCGACGTAGGGCAGGCCGGCGGTCTCGAGCAGGCCCTGAACGGTGCCGTCCTCGCCGAAGGGTCCGTGCAGGATCGGGAAGACGACGTCGACGTCCCCGAGCGACTCGACCGAGCCGTCCGGCAGTTCGACGGAGAACCCGCGGGAGTCGCCGGAGAGCGGGAAACGGACGCGGGTGCCGTTGTCCGGCACGGTCGGGAGCTCCTGACCCCGGAGTGCCCAGACCGACGGGTCGTCCGCCTGGAGCGTGAACGCCCCGTCCTTCGTGATGCCGATCGGCAGCAGGTCGTACCGGTCGCGGTCGACGACGTCCATGATGCCGCCGGCGGTCACGCAGCTGATCTCGTGCTCGCTCGACCGGCCACCGAAGAGCACGGCGACGGTGGTCCGCGCGTCGGTGCCGCTCGGCGTGCGCTCGGCGTCGGTCGGTTCGGATGCGGGCGCGGTGCTGCTCATGGACGCTCCAAGCGGTGGGTACCGGGACCGGTCACTCGCCCTGGGGCTCGTCGGTCTCCGTGAGGTGCGGCGCGATGTTGCGCGGATCGAGCCTACCGGCGAGGACCTCGCCCACCTGTCCGACGATGGGCATGTCGACGCCGTTCGCCCGGGCCAGCTCGAGGATGGGCGCGACCGAGGCCAGGCCCTCCGCGGTCTGGTTCATCTGCCGCACGACCTCGTCGAACCGGTACCCCTGCCCGAGCAGGCGCCCGGCGGTGTTGTTGCGCGACAGCGGTGACTGGCAGGTGGCGATGAGGTCGCCGAGGCCGGCCAGCCCGGACAGCGTCGACGGCTGCGCGCCGAGCGACACCGCGAACTCGGTCATCTCGGCGAGGCCGCGGGTGATGATCGACGCCTTGGTGTTCTCGCCGTACCCGACACCGTCGACGATGCCGATTGCCACCGCGATGAGGTTCTTGAGGACCCCACCGAACTCGGTGCCGATCACGTCGGTGTTGATGAAGGAGCGGAAGTACGGGTTCGTCGCCACGGCTGCCACGGCGGTCGCGGTGTCCGCACTGGACGACGACACGACGGCCGCGGTGGGCTGCCGGCGGGCGATCTCGAGCGCCAGGTTCGGTCCGCTCGCGACGGCGATGCGGTCCTGGTCGATGCCGAGGCCGTCGAGGAGCACCTCGCTCATCCGCAGGCCGGTCGCCTTCTCCACGCCCTTCATGAGGCTCACGACGGGCACGTCCGCGGGCAGGAGTTCGCGGATGGCGGCGAGGTTCGAGCGCAGCGTCTGCGACGGCACCGACACGTAGACCTGCTCGGCACCGGACAGCACCGCTGCCAGCGACGTCGACGCGGTGAGGGTCCGCGGCAGGTTGATGCCGGGCAGGTACTCCGAGTTCCGCTTCGTCTCGGTGATCTCCCGCGCGACCTCGGGACGCCGGGCCCAGAGCACGGTCTCGGCCCCGCCCTCGGCGAGCACCTTGGCGAACGTGGTCCCCCAGCTGCCGGCACCGATCACGGCGACCCGTGGCTTGTCGGTCGACTGCATGACGACGCGGATCGCGGCGGTGTCCACGGCGCCGCGGGCTGCGACGGAGGGGTCCGGGTGGTCGTCGTGCGGGCGGAGGCCGGGCGCGCTGGTCCGGTCGGCTGCGTCACTCAAACTTGCCGGTCTCCTTCTGCTTGTTCGCGGTCGGGTCCCAGCGCTCGGCGGGCGCCTGCTCACCGCGGAGGCCCTCGAGCAGCGCGGTGATGCGCTCCATGAGCAGCGCCGTCACCTCGGTGAGGGCCTGCTGGTCGACCGGCTTCCCACGCCACCGCGACAGGTCGAGCGGCTCGCCGTAGACGATGTCGACCTTCGCCGGCGGGAACAGGCGGAGCTTCTTGCCGTACCGCGCCATGATCCGCTGCGTGCCCCAGTGGGCCATCGGGATGAGCGGGACGTCGTTCTCGAGGGCGATCCGCGCCGCCCCGGTCTTGCCGCGCATCGGCCACAGGTCCGGGTCACGGGTGAGCGTGCCCTCGGGGTAGACGATGACCGCGCCGCCGTTCGACACGAGTCCCTTGCCGCCCTTCAGCGGGTCGTTCAGGCGGGTCCGGCCGTTGCGCTCGACGGGGATCTGCCCCATGCCGCTCATGAGCTTGCCGAACACCGGCACGCGGAACAGCGACGCCTTCGCGAGGAACCGCGGCGACCGACGGTGCAGCCACACGGTCGTGCCGACGACGAGCGGGTCGATGTTCGTGTAGTGGTTCGGGGCGAGGACGAACGCCCCCTCCTCCGGCAACCGGTTCGGGCCGTGCCAGCGGTAGCCGGAGGCGAACCGGATGGTCGGGATCACGACGGACCCGGTGATCCGGAAGGCCCGGTTCAGCTCGCCGCGTCGCCACCGCCGACCGGGGACCGGGAGGCCCGTGCGGACCTCTCCGGGGTGTCCCACCTGCGGCAGTTCCAACGCGTCGGGCCCGGTCGTCGGTCGTGCCACGGCGGCACCGTCACCGGTGCCGCCGTGGTCGTGCTGCTCCGCCACGTCAGCCGGCGAAGTCGAAGTCCGCGCCGAGCTTGCGGAGCTTCGGGATGAAGTGCTCGTACCCGCGGCTGATGATGCCGACGTTCGTGATGTGCGACTCGCCCTCCGCGGTCAGCGCCGCGATGAGGTGGCTGAAGCCGCCGCGGAGGTCCGGGACGCGGACGTTTGCACCGTGCAGCTTCGTCGGGCCGGTGATGACCGCGGCCTGCTCGAAGGGACGACGGGCGACGCGACGGTCGTGGCCGGGCAGGCCCTCCTTGTGCACGACGATGTCGGCACCCATCTCGTTGAGCGCGTCGGTGAAGCCGAAGCGGTTCTCGTAGACGGTCTCGTGCACGACGCTCTGGCCCTCGGCCTGCGTGAGCGCGACGACGAGGGGCTGCTGCCAGTCGGTCATGAACCCGGGGTGCACGTCGGTCTCGATGACGACGGGCTTGAGGACGTCCAGCTCGCGGTAGAACCGGATGCCGTCCTCCTGGATGTCGAACCCGCCGCCGACCTTCCGGAAGACGTTGAGGAACGTCATGAGCTCCTGCTGCTTGGCGCCCTCGACGAAGATGTCGCCGTTGGTCGCCAGCGCGGCGGAGGCCCAGCTCGCGGCCTCGTTGCGGTCGTTGATCGCACGGTGCGTGTACCCGCGGAGCGACTTGACGCCCTCGATGAAGATCGTGCGGCTCGGTTCGACCGTGACGATCGCGCCCATCTTCTGCAGGATCGCGATGAGGTCCATGATCTCGGGCTCGATCGCGGCGTTCCGCAGCTCCGTGGTGCCCTCGGCGAGGACGGACGAGAGCAGGACCTGCTCGGTCGCGCCGACGCTCGGGTAGGGGAGCTCGATGTTCGCGCCCTTGAGGCCGTTCGGGGCCGTGATGTGGATGCCCGAGACCTGCTTGTCGACGACGGCACCCATGGCGCGCAGCGCGTCGAGGTGGAAGTCGATCGGGCGGTCGCCGATGCGGCAGCCGCCGAGGTCGGGGATGAACGCCTCGCCGAGCTTGTGCAGCAGCGGACCGCAGAACAGGATCGGGATCCGGCTCGAGCCGGCGTGTGCGTCGATCTCGGCGAAGTGCGCCGACTCCACGCGCGAGGGGTCGAGGATGAGCTCGCCACGGGCGGGGTCCGTCACGCGGACACCGTGCACCTCGAGCAGGCCACGCACGACCTTGACGTCGGAGATGTCCGGGACGTCCTTGAGGATCGACGGGGTGTCGCCGAGGAGCGCAGCGACCATGGCCTTGGTCGCCAGGTTCTTCGCACCGCGGACCTCGATGCGTCCCACGAGCGGCTTGCCGCCCCGGATGACGATCTCGTCCGACTTCAACCCGACGCGCGCCCCTGCAGCTGCTGCGTCCTGTACGAGAGAGTTCACTACTTCACCGGCAATGTCTTCGGCCGCCAACGGGAGCGGCGGGATTCGAACTCCGTGATCGAGGTCTCGTCACGGAGGGTGAGCCCGATGTCGTCGAGCCCTTCCATCAACCGCCAACGAGTGTAAGCGTCGATCTCGAAAGCCACGTCCATGTCGCCGATCGACACGCGCTGTGTCGCCAGGTCGACGGTCGCCTCGATCCCGGGCTGGGCCTCGATCGCCGCCCACATCCGCTCGATCTCGGGCTCGGACACCATCGCGGTGACCAGGCCCTGCTTGCCGGCGTTGCCCTTGAAGATGTCCGCGAAACGGGGTGAGACGACCACGCGGAACCCGAAGTCGCGCAGCGCCCACACCGCGTGCTCGCGGGACGACCCGGTGCCGAAGTCCGGGCCGGCGACCAGGACCTTCGCGCCCTGGTAGGCGGGCTGGTTGAGCACGAAGTCGGGGTCCTGGCGCCAACCGGAGAACAGCGCGTCCTCGAACCCGGTCTTCGTGACCCGCTTGAGGTAGACCGCGGGGATGATCTGGTCGGTGTCGACGTTCGACCGCTTCAGCGGTGCCGCGATCCCGGTGACGGTGCCGATCTTCTCCATCAGTTGTTCCCTCCAGCCGTCGCCGGCACGGCCAGGCGGGCGTCGTCCTCTTCCAGGTCCCACGGGCTCGACAGCGTTCCGCGGACAGCGGTCGCCGCGGCCACGAGCGGCGAGACCAGGTGGGTCCGGCCGCCCTTGCCCTGCCGCCCCTCGAAGTTGCGGTTCGAGGTCGAGGCACAGCGCTCCCCCGGCGCGAGCTGGTCCGGGTTCATGCCAAGGCACATCGAGCAGCCGGCGAAGCGCCACTCCGCACCGAACTCGGTGAACACCTGGTCCAGGCCCTCGGCCTCGGCCTCCAGGCGCACCCGGGCGGACCCCGGCACGACCATCACCCGCACGCCCGGCGCCTTCTGACGCCCGCGGATGACCGACGCGAAGGCGCGCAGGTCCTCGATGCGGGAGTTGGTGCATGAGCCCATGAACACCGCGTCGACGGCGATGTCCTTCATCGGCGTCCCGGCGGCGATGTCCATGTACTCGAGGGCTCGGGAGGCCGCGGCCTGGTCGTTCGGGTCGGTGAAGTCGGACGGCGACGGGACGGAGTCGGACAGCGAGACGCCCTGACCGGGGTTCGTCCCCCAGGTGACGAAGGGCTCGAGGGTGTCCGCGTCGATGAAGACCTCGGCGTCGAACACGGCGTCGTCGTCGGTCGCGAGGGTGTCCCAGTAGGCGACGGCCTCGTCCCAGTCGGCGCCCGTCGGGGCGTGGTCGCGGCCCTGGACGTAGTCGTACGTGGTCTGGTCGGGGGCGACCATGCCCGCACGGGCACCGGCCTCGATCGACATGTTGCAGATCGTCATGCGGCCCTCCATGGAGAGCGCCCGGATCGCGGAGCCGCGGTACTCGAGCACGTAGCCCTGTCCGCCGCCGGTGCCGATCTGCGCGATGACCGCCAGGATGATGTCCTTCGCCGTGACGCCCGGGCGCAGCGTGCCCTCGACGGTCACCGCCATCGTCTTGAAGGGCTTGAGCGGCAGCGTCTGCGTGGCGAGGACGTGCTCGACCTCGCTCGTGCCGATGCCGAACGCCATGGCGCCGAAGGCCCCGTGCGTCGAGGTGTGCGAGTCCCCGCAGACGACCGTGATGCCGGGCATGGTGAGTCCGAGCTGCGGACCGACCACGTGCACGATCCCCTGTTCCTTGTCGCCCAGCGAGTGCAGGCGGACGCCGAACTCCTCGCAGTTGCGGCGGAGCGTCTCGATCTGCGTGCGGCTGGTCGGGTCCGCGATCGGCCGGTCGATGGCGAGCGTCGGGGTGTTGTGGTCCTCGGTGGCGATGGTGAGGTCCAGGCGTCGCACCGGACGACCGGCCTGCCGCAGGCCGTCGAAGGCCTGCGGGCTCGTCACCTCGTGCACCAGGTGGAGGTCGATGTAGAGGAGGTCCGGGTTGCCGTCCTCACCCTTGACGACGACGTGGTCGTCCCACACCTTCTCGGCGAGCGTCCTGCCCATGCCCGTGCCTCCTCATCCGCGTTCCGACTCCGCTGTCACGGCGTCGTCCGAGCATGGTAGCAGCTTGGTATACCAACTGCGACGACGCCCGGGAGGCCCGCCCCGCGGTCCCCGACACCCGTCGCGGTGAGAGGATGGCGGGGACATGACGACGCCCGCGCACTCGACCCGCACCACCAACCTCGAGGGCGCGGCCCGCGCCGCGATCGCCGGTGGGGTACCGCTGGCACTCCTCATCGCGCTCGGCCTGCCGCAGTACGCGGCCTTCGCGGTGTTCGCCGGGTTCACGGCGATCTTCGGCGCGACCGAGCCCTACCGACAGCGCGCCGTGACGACCGGGGTCGCCGGCGCGATGCAGGTCGTGTGCATGGCGGCGGGCATCGCCGTCGCCCTCCTCGGCGCACCGCTCTGGCTGCAGGGAATCGGGCTCGTCGTCGTCATCGTCGGCGCGGTCGGCACGCTGACGGCACTCCGGGCGATCCCGGCACAGCCGATCTTCCCGGTGTTCGCCTTCGTGGTGTCCGCGCTCGTGCCCGTGCGTCCGTCCGACCTGCCGCTCGTGGCGACGATCATCCTCTGCGCGGTGGCCTGGGCATGGCTCGTCGCGATGTCCGGCGCCGCGTTCCGGCTGGTCCTGCACCCGCACGTGCCGCACCGCTTCCGCCCGCTCGCGGACCGCAAGCACCGTTCCCTCGCGGTCCTCCGGACGTCGGCCCTCTGGGAGACGGTCGCGCTCAACGTCGTCGGCGCACTCGGTGCCGGTGCCCTCGCCGAGGCGCTGCCCGGCCTCGGGCACCCGTACTGGGCGGTCATCGCCGTCGTGTCGACGCTGCCCGCGCTCCGGCAGCGGCACACCGTCTCGCGCGCGGTCCAGCGCGTCGTGGGCACGGTCGGCGGCACGGTGATCGCGGTCGGGATCCTGCTGCTCGAGCCCTCGGCCTGGTGGATCGTCGCGATCGCGGTCGTCGGACAGTTCGGGGCCGAGGTCTTCGTCGCCCGGAACTACGCCGTCTGCCTGCTGTTCCTCACCCCGCTCGCCCTCGCCGTCTCGTGGCTCAGCGTGCCCGAAGCGCCGACGCTCCTCGCACTCGACCGGATCGGCCAGACGCTCCTCGGCGCCCTGGTGAGCCTCGTGCTCCTCGCCGTCGGGCGCGCGGTCGAACGGCGGCGCGGTCGTCCGCTCGGCGCGACCAGCAGCATCCGAACCGTCTGACGGACCGCGGTCGTCCCGACGGTCCCGTACCGGGCCTCCCGGGCGGCGCAGGGCAGGCCCGGACGTCCGGCACGCCCGGCGCATGCGGCACGATGGGCGCATGGACGACATCGCCACGCCCGGGACCTACACGCTGCTGCCCACCGCACCGCCGCTCGAGGACTACCTGCGCCTCCGACGCGACTCCGGCTTGACACCGGTGACGGCCGAGCAGGGCGCGCCGGCGATCGACGGCGCGTGGTCGGCGTGTCACGTCGTCGACGAGGACGGGAGACCGGTCTCGATGGGGCGGGTCATCGGCGACGGCGGGTGGTACTTCCACGTCGTCGACATCGCCACCGACCCCGGGCACCAGCGTCGTGGGCTCGGACGGGCCGTCGTCGAGTGGCTCGTCGCGGACGTGCGCGAGCGGGCCCCGGAAGGCGCCTACGTCTCGCTCATCGGGGACCCGCCCGGGCAGCGCCTCTACCGGTCACTCGGGTTCGAGGACGTGGCGCCGAGCCTCGGCATGGCGATGGTCCTCGGCACGGACGGCTGAGCGCGGACCGCTGTCCCCGGTCGGCTGCTTGCCGTCGGCCGTGCTCAGCGCGGCTCGATGTTCCAGGCGTCGATGACCGGGCGGCCGTGCTCGTAGCCGAGGGTGCTGACCGTCGCCGTCCCGAGCTTGAGCACGGCACCGTCCTGCGGGGCGAGCCGGATCCAGGCAGCACCGAGGGCGCGGAGGACGTGGCCGTGGGCGACGACGATCGCGTCGTGTCCCTCGGCCAGGACGGGCCGCGCCCGGTTGATGACCCGTTCCACGCGGACCCGGACCTCGGCAGCGTTCTCGCCGGGGGTGTCACCGGCCGGGACCCCGTCGGTCCACAGGTCCCACGGGCCGTGCCGCTGCACCTTGATCTGCGGCGTCGTGAGGCCCTCGTAGGCGCCGTAGTCCCACTCGTACAGGTCCTCGTCGAGTTCCGGGTCGACGCCGATGATGCGGGCGGTCTCGCGCGCACGTGTCAGCGGGCTGGACAGTGCCAACGCGAACTCGCGGTCGGCGAGGTACCGGGCGGCACGCTCCGCCTGGGCCTCCCCGTTCGCCGTGAGGGGGATGTCCGTGCGGCCGGTGTGCTGCCCGCTCTTCGACCACTCCGTCTCTCCGTGACGGACGAGGACGAGTTCGCCGGGGCGTTCCGAGGTCATGAGTTCCTTCCGAGCCAGAGGCCGAGCGCAGCAGCGCCGACCGAGACGACGAGCATGCCGAGGCCGTTGAGGACGGCGAGCCGGGTCTTGCCGGATCGGAGGAGCTGCACGGTCTCGACGCTCGCCGTCGAGAACGTCGTGTACCCACCCATCATGCCCGTCCCGAGCACGGCGACCATCGGGACGGCGATCGTCCCGGCTCCACCGAGCCCCGTGACGAGTCCGAGGACGAACGACCCGGTGACGTTGACGAGCATCGTGCCGAGCGGGAACCGCCGCACCCCCGCCCTCACAAGTCCGTCCAGGACGAACCGCAGTGCGGCTCCGACGCCGCCGCCCGCCGCGACGAGCAGGAGTCCCACGGCCGTCACCGCGCCGGCCCCGTCCCCGGCCCCGCCGACGCCGTGGCTCGCCGCCGGAGCCCCGCGGCGAGGGCGGTCCCGGCGGCCACCGCGGCGAGGCCGAGCAGCACGGTCAGCAGCGCGGCGCCGGCGCCGGCTCCCCAGCGCCCGACGTCGATGAGCCGAGCGGTGTCGTCCGCCAGCGTGCTGTAGGTCGTGAAGCCACCGAGCACCCCGGTCCCCACGAACAGCCGGACGGTCCGCCGACGTCCGACGTCGGGGCCGGACAGTGCGAGGTGCTCGAGCAGCAGACCGAGACCGAACGCCCCGGCGACGTTGATCGCGAGGATCGTCCAGCTGATGCCGTCGACGGGCGGCAGCACGGCGGCGAGCACGGCCCGGACCGCGGTGCCGAGGGCTCCACCGAGGGCGACCAACGCGATGAGTCCGGCGCGCAGGTGCGGCGGCCGTCCCGCCGGTCGTCCGTCCATCCGTCGTCTCCTGCCCACTCGCACCCCGGCTGCACCCGCTGCCGGGCGGGACGACGAAGGCCCCCACCCGGACGGGTGGGGGCCTTCGTGCTGGTGACCCCAGCGGGATTCGAACCCGCGTTACCGCCGTGAGAGGGCAGCGTACTAGGCCGCTATACGATGGGGCCGCGGCGATGTGTCGGTTCGGTGTGTGTCACTCGTGGTGACCCCAGCGGGATTCGAACCCGCGTTACCGCCGTGAGAGGGCGGCGTACTAGGCCACTGTACGATGGGGCCGTTCCGACAACTCGACAAGTATGGCACAGGGTGTGAGCGAGCGCCAAAACGAGCCCGTCCGTCCCGGTGTGTCGCCGGTCCGACCGGGGCATACGGTGGGTCGATGACGGTGCGCATCGGCCTGTCCGGCTGGCAGTACGACTCGTGGCGCGGCGACTTCTACCCGGAGGGCCTGGCGAAACGACGCTGGCTCGAGCACGTCGGTGATCGGTTCCCGGCCGTCGAGGTCAACGGCTCCTTCTACTCGTTGCAGCGTCCGTCCCGGTACCGCGCCTGGCGGGCGGCCGTCCCGGAGGGCTTCCGGTTCGCACTCAAGGGCGGCCGCTACCTCACACACATGCTGCGGCTCCGGAACGTGGACACCGCGCTGGCGAACTTCTTCGCCTCCGGTCCGCTCGAGCTCGGTCCGGCCCTCGGTCCGGTGCTCTGGCAGCTGCCCGAGCACGTCGTGCCCACGCCGGAGGTCCTCGACGCGTTCCTGGCGGCCCTGCCCCGCTCCCACGGTGACGCCGCCACGCTCGCCACCGGGCACGACGCCAAGGTCGCCGAGCCCGCCACGACGACGGAGCACGCCAGGCTGCGGATCGACCACGCGCTCGAGGTCCGGTCGCCGGACGCCGGCACGCCCGAGCACCTCGCGGTGCTCCGCCGGCACCGGGTCGCGCTCGTGGACTCACACGCCGGGGACTTCCCCCGGTTCGTCCACGACACGGACGCGCCCCTGGCGTACCTCCGTCTGCATGGAGCGCCGCACACGTACCACGACGGCTACCCACCGGAGGCCCTGGCGGACTGGGCCAGCACCGTCCGCCGTCACGACGAGGCGGGCCGTGACGTGTGGGTCTTCTTCGACAACGACGCGGAACGGCACGCCCCCTGGGACGCACTCGGCCTCGCCCGGCTCGTCGGCCGCCCTCAGACCCGGAGCGACTCCCCCGGCGCCAGCGAGACGACCTCGCCCGCGGGTTCGACGACCTGACGGACCCGGTCGGTGTGCCCGGCGAGCCCAATGTCCGAGAGCGTGGCCTCGTGGATCGGGACGGCGCGTCGCGGTGCCACCGCTGCCAGGTGGTCCATGAGCTCACCGATCTTGAGCCACGGTGCGCCGACGGGTGTCGCGAAGAGCTCCACCGGCACGCCCGGGTGGATGTAAGCGTCGCCCGGGTGGAACAGCAGCCCGTTGACGAACACCCCGGTGTTGTCGACCACCGGGACGGACGAGTGGATGAGCTGGTGTCGCGTCCCGTGGAAGGTGAGGGAGAACGGCCCGACGGTCCGGGCCTCCCCCGCGGTCACCACGTCCACGGCGACGACCTCGGCCAACGCCGTGGCGACACCGGCCGGGCCGAACACGGGGATGCCCGGGTTGCGCTCGAGGATGCCGGCCACCTGCTCGGCGGTGCCGTGGTCCGGGTGCTCGTGGGTGACGACGACGGCGACCACGCCCGTCACCTCGACGGGGCGGGTGAAGGCGCCGGGGTCGATGACCAGACGGGCGCCGTCCTCCTCGACGACGAGGCAGGCGTGCTCGAGCTTCGTGACCAACATGGCGACGAGCGTACGCCGCCCTGCACGCGCAGGGTCCGGCCCGTCGCCGGGCCGACGGAATCCCGGCTCCCCGCGTCACCGGTTGTCCGGCGGACGCCCGGCCCGGTCCCTACCGGGCGTCCGGCGGCAGGGTCTCCTGGGCGGCGTGTGCGGCCTGGGCGTGCTCGGCGTCGGCGATGAAGCGTTCCGCACCGTCGCGGGGCATGGCGGACTGTCCGCCACAGTACGAGCACTGGAGCACGTAGCGGCCGTGTCCGAAGGGGAACACGGGCACGAAGAAGAGCGTGAACCAGGTGCGGAGGCGGTGCAGGCGCTGCGCGGCGGTCGATCCGCAGAGGGCACAGGCGAAGAAGAGGACGCCGGCGAGGGCGGTCCTGGTGCGGCTGCCGAAGATGATCATGACGTCCCCTGTCGGTGGTCGGTCGCCGGACGCCTCCGACGACGTCGTCGTCGGCGTTCGGGCGTGGCGCGTGCTGTTCCGCCCATGATGGGCCGCTCGTGGTGTGGACGAGCGGATCGAACACGCGGCCGAGCCCGGGAACGACGAAAGCCCCCGGTTTCCCGGGGGCCTTCGATCACGTTGCTGGCTGGGGTACCTGGACTCGAACCAAGAACGACGGTACCAGAAACCGCTGTGTTGCCAATTACACCATACCCCATCGGACCCTGCGGTCCTGCGCCCCGTTGTCCGGGGCACGATCAACTACTGTACAGCATCCCGGAGGTCTTCGAGACCACCCACCAGGTCGCGGTGCACCGCAGCGGCCGTCGACGCCCCGTGACCGGCCGCGACGATGAGCTGTTCCGGTCCCGGCGGCGTGATGTCTCCCACCGCGTACAGCCCGGGTGCGCCGGTCCGACCGAGCCGGTCCACCCGCACCAGGCCCTGCTCGTCCCGGTCGAGGTCCGCGTCGACCCAGTCGAGGTCCGCGTGCCACACCGGGCGGACGAAGGCGCCCGAGCGCGGTTCGACGTGCCCGTCCGCGAGCCGCACACCCGTCATCCCGTCGCGGTCGCCCTCGAGGTCGGCCAGCGGTCGGTCGTCGACACGGATGCCCGCGCGTTCGAGCCGCGTGCGACCCTCGCCGGTCACCGGGGCCACGCCGTTCGTGTACACCACCAGGTCGTCCGTCCACGCGCCGACGAGCAGCGCGCGGTCGACGACGTCGTCCGTCTCGCAGATGAAGGCCAGCGGTTGCCCGGCCTTGTCGTAGGCGTCGCACTCCACACAGCTGTGCACGTCGGTGCCGTAGAACGCGCGGAGTGACGGCAGCGCGGGGAACGCCTCACGGAGACCCGTGGCGAGGACGACCGCGCGCGCAGCGGCGTCCACGTCCGTCCCCCGCCAGCTGCCGTGCACCCGCCAGGCGTCACCGTCGCGCCAGAGCCGGTCGACGACGGCCTGCGTGACCGTGGCCTCCGGGTACCCGGCGACCTCCTCGCGACCGAGCCGCCGGAGCTCGAGGGGCGAGATGCCGTCCCGTGTGATGAACCCGTGCGATCGGAGGGTCGCCGCGTTCCGGGGCCGGTTCGCGTCGACGAGCAAGACGGTCCGCTTGGCCCGCACCAGGTTCAGCGCGGCGCTGAGCCCCGCGGGACCCGCGCCGACCACGACGACGTCGTACACGGCCGTCAGCGGGCCGCGAGGGAGCGCAGTCGCTCGAGCGTCGACGCCTTGCCGAGGATCTCCATCGACTCGAAGAGCGGCGGGCTGATCCGTCGCCCGGACACCGCGACGCGCAGCGGACCGAAGGCGACACGGGGCTTGAGCCCGAGTCCGTCGATCAACGCCCCACGCAGCGCCTGCTCGATCGCCGTGGTCTCCCAACTCTCGAGCGCGTCGAGCGCCTCGATGCCGGCCTGCAGGACGGGCACGGGGTCGCCCTTGAGCGAGGCGAGGGCGTCGTCCTCCACCACGAGGTCCGCGTCCGACGTGAACAGGAAGCCGAGCATCGCAGGCGCCTCGCTCAGCAGCTGCATGCGCTCCTGCACGAGCGGTGCCGCGAGGGCGAGGACACGCTCCTGCTCCGGTGTCGCCGGCTCGTCGAGGTACGCGGTCAGGTACGGCTTGAGACGCTCGCGGAAGTCCGCCGCGTCGAGCAGACGGATGTGGTCGCCGTTGATCGACTCGGCCTTCTTGTGGTCGAACCGTGCCGGGTTCGGGTTCACGTCGGTGACCTCGAACGCGGCGGTCATCTCGTCGACGGAGAACACGTCACGGTCGGGACCGATCGACCAGCCGAGCAGCGCGAGGTAGTTGACGAGCCCCTCCGGCACCATCCCGTTCGACCGGTGGTGGAACAGGTTCGACTCCGGGTCCCGCTTCGAGAGCTTCTTGTTGCCCTCACCCATGACGTAGGGCAGGTGCCCGAACTGCGGAATGAAGTCGGCCATCCCGATCTCGTGGAGCGCCTCGTAGAGTGCGATCTGCCGCGGCGTCGAGGACAGCAGGTCCTCCCCACGGAGGACGTGGGTGATCCCCATCAGCGCGTCGTCGAGCGGGTTCGTGAACGTGTACAGCGGCTTGCCGTTCGGCCGGACCACGACGAAGTCCGGGAACGAGCCCTGCGGGAAGGTGATGTCGCCACGCACCAGGTCCTGGAAGCCCAGGTCACGGTCGGGCACACGCAGACGCAGCGCCGGCTCCCGGCCCTCGTCGCGGAAGGCCTGACGCTCGGCGTCGCTGAGGTCGCGCTCGTGGTTGTCGTAGCCCTGCTTCGGGTCCCGCCCGTTCGCCCGGTTCCGCGCTTCCATCTCCTCGGGCGTCACGAAGGACTCGTACACGTGGCCGGCGTCCTTGAGCCGCGCGATCGCGTCGACGTAGACGTCCGTACGCTCCGACTGCCGGTACGGGCCGTGGGGGCCACCGACCTCGACGCCCTCGTCCCAGTCGAGCCGCAACCAGCGGAGCGCCTCGATGATCTGACCGTACGACTCCTCGCTGTCCCGGGCGGCGTCGGTGTCCTCGATGCGGAACACGAGCTTGCCGCCCGTGTGCCGCGCGTACGCCCAGTTGAACAGGGCGGTACGGACGAGGCCGACGTGCGGCGTTCCGGTGGGCGACGGGCAGAACCGGACGCGGACGTCGGAACCGGTGGCTGAGGAGAATGGCGCTGTCATGACGCCGTCGATCCTACCGTGGCGCTCCCCTGCCGATCGGTGTCGGGGGCGACGCCCCTGCGTCGAGGATGCGGCTGGGGACGCGAAAGAGCCCCTGACCGGGGTGGGCATTGCTGCTCACCCCGGTCAGGGGCTCGATCGTTCTGTGAAAAGAAGTCCGGCGGCGTCCTACTCTCCCACAAGGTCCCCCTTGCAGTACCATCGGCGCTGAGAGGCTTAGCTTCC